>NZ_JBQTCJ010000004.1:0-122086 GCF_052380005.1 Salinarimonas sp. NSM | reverse complement strand
ATGCGTGTAGATGTCGGTGGCGCGCCGGTCGAGCTCGTCGCACAGGTCCTCGCGCGCGCCGTCCTCGCGCAGCGTCCAGGCGGCCTCCTGCACGTGCTCGGCGGCCTCCAGGATGTCGGACGTCGCGCGCTCGGTGGTGCGCACGATGCCGTCGAGCGCCTCCGAGGCGACCTCGAGATCGGACGGTGCGCCCTCTCCGGGTCGAATCGCGGCGATCTCGCGCTTGGTGGAGGTGATCGCGCGCGCCATCTCGACGAGGTCGAACCGCAGGCGGTCCATGCGCTGCGTCTCGCGCTCGGAGGCGACCACGTTCTCGAGCCGGTTGATGGCCTCGAGCAGCACCGTCGTGTCCGCGTTGCGGTTTCGCCGCGCGTACTCGGCCAGGAACCAACGCCCCCGCTGGGTCTCCATGACGGCCGATTCGATGGCGTCGTAGTCGGCCTCCGCGATCGGCGCGAGGGCGTTCGAGGAGCCCGTGCGGGAAGGGCTCATGCCGGAGGGGCTCACGCCGGAGGGGCTCGTGCGGGAGTAGCTCATGCAGGAGTGACCTCGAGGGCTCGAATCGTCTGGGCCAGCATGCCCGCGGGAGCGTCCCGTCGGCAAGCGCGTGTATGGAGCCTCGATCCTGGCGCGCGAGGGGTTAGGACGGCGTTACCGCTGCGTCGTGACCCCCGCATGCGCCGCGACGCGGTGAACGAACTCTCATCCGGACGGCTCGAATGGGAGCGAACGGGCATGAGCCGGTCGTGCTATCAGGGCGCCTCGACGATCCTCGCTTCACGTTCGCCGTTCCCCCGATGCCGCGATCCCTCTCCGTCCGCCTGGGTGCGCTGAGCGCTGTCGCCTTCGTCGGCGTCGGCGTGCAGGCGCCGTTCCTGCCGGTGTGGCTGGAGGGGCGTGGGCTCGACGCGACGACGATCGGCCTCGTCGTGGCGCTGCCGGTGTGCGTGCGCGTGCTCGCGAGCACGCCCCTCGTCGCGACGACGGATCGCGGCGTGTCGCCGAGGACGCTCTTGACGCTCGCGCATCTGGCGCTCGGCCTCGCCTTCCTGTTCCTGCTGCCGGCGCCGGGCGCTTTCGCGATCGCGGTCGTCGTGGCGCTCGCGGCGCTCGCGCAGGCGCCCATCGTGCCGGCGACGGATCTCGTCCTGACCGACGCGGTGCGCGAGAATCCCGGCCTCGACTATGGACGCCTGCGCGTCTTCGGCTCGCTCGCCTTCCTCGCGAGCACGGTGGCGATGGGCTACGTGCTGGAGGTCGCGCCCCTCGACGCGGTGGTCGTCGCCCTCGTCGCGGCCGGCGTCCTCGGCGCGCTCGTCGCCGCGACCGCGACCCCCCCGCTCGCCGCGGAGCGCGAGCCCCCGGCCGTCGGCGGGCGGCGGCCGACGCTTCCCGCGGCGCTCCTCCTCGCCATCGTCGGCGCGGCCTGCGTCCAGGCGAGCCACGCCGGCGTCTATGCCTTCGGCTCGATCCATTGGCGCGCGCTCGGCTTTCCCGGCTCGATCGTCGGCTGGCTGTGGGCGATCGGCGTCGTCACCGAGGTCGCGCTCTTCGTCGTCGCCGGCCGGCTCGTCGGGCGCGGCAGCGGCCTGCCGTTGATCGCGCTCGGCGCCGGCGCGGCGGTGGTGCGCTTCACCGGCCTCGCGCTCGAGCCCGGGCCGCTCGCGACCTTCGCGCTCCAGAGCCTGCACGGCCTCTCCTTCGGAGCGACGCATCTGGGCGCGATGGCGGTCCTCACCACCCTCGCGCCTCCCGGGGCGCGCGGGCGCGCGCAGGGGCTCTTCGCGGCGGCGCAGGCGGTCGGGATGGCCTCGGCGACCGTCCTCGGCGGCATCGTCTACCAGCACGCCGGCGGTCTCGTCTTCCTGGCGATGGTGCCGCTGCCGCTCGCCGGTGCCGCCTGCCTCGTTCTCGCGCGCAGGGCGCGTGCGCGGCCGGGCTCCGGTCCGGCTTAGGGGAATCGTAAGCGCGCGGCGCTAGCCTCGTCGGCAACGACAGGAGTGCCCCATGCCCGGTCCGCTACCCGGCTCCGCGAACGGCTCGGCCCCGCTCGAGCAGCTGCCCCTCACGCCCGAAGGCGTGCGCGCCCTGCGCCGGCGCGTCTTCGGCGACGACGACGCGATCTCGCTCGTCGAGGGCGAGATGCTGTTCGACCTGGCGCGCACCGTGGGCGAGCGCGGCTGCCGCGAGTGGCGCGACTTCTTCTGCGAGGCGATCGCCGATCTCCTCGTCCACCAGGTCCAGCCCCGCGGCTACCTCGGCGAGGCCGAGGCCGTCTGGCTGATCGCGCGGCTGGACGGACGTCCGGTGCTCTCCAGCGAGTTCGCCGCGCTCATGAGGGTGATGGAGCTCTCCCGCAGCGTGCCCGACCGGCTCGCCGCCTTCGCGCTCGGCCTCGTGAAGCAGGTCGTGCTCACCGGCGAGGGCGAGGCGATCACGGGCATGCGCCACGAGCCGGGGCGCGTCACCCACGCGGACGTCGACGCGCTGCGGCGCGTCCTGTTCGTCGCCTCGAGCGAGGGGTTCGGCCATGTCACGCGCGCGGAGGCGAACGTCCTGTTCGACATCGCCGACGCCACGGCGGACGCCGACAACGACCCGAGCTTCGCCGACCTCTTCGCCCGCGCGATCGGCAATCACCTCCTCGCCGGCCCCGGCCGCCACGCTCCGACCCGCCTCCAGGTCATGCGCCGCGAGGAATGGCTCGACCAGCGGCGCACGCTGGGATCGGGAATCGCCGCCACCTTCAAGACCATGGCGGCCAACGCTTTCGGCGTGCGCACCCGCGACGTCGCGCCCGCGCCGGACCCGCTCGGCGACGGGCTGACCCCCGCGCGGGTCGACGACGAGGAGCACGCCTGGCTCGTCGCCCGCATCGACGCCCGACCCGGGCTCAGCGCAGCCGAGCGCGCGCTGCTGCGCTTCCTCGGGCGCGAATGCGACGACCTCGCGCCGTCGCTGCGCGAGCTGGTGGCGCGGGCGGCGTGAGCGGACGCGAGCGCGATCGATGCGCTGAGTTCAGGCGAACCGACCCTTCGCCAGCCCCCGCGCGCCTTGGAAGGCATAGGCGAAGTTCTGCGTCGACGGTTCACCGTCGGAAGAGACGATGACGCGCGAGATTCGCGGACGCTCGGCGGCACACGCCGCGATGTCGATCGCGACCCGCGTGGTCTCGGCGGCGAAGGCCGCTGTCGCCTGCACGGACGTCGACGCGAGCTGGGTCATCGCATGCCGGAGTTCCGGCTCGAGCGCCGCCGCCGTTGCCATGCCGGCCAGAGTTGCGGTTTCCTGGTTCATCTCGACGACGAACGAGGTGCCGTACGTCAGCACACCAGCCGCGACGATCCGTGCTGCCGCGCCTCTCGCACCCATGCCGACCTCCTGTTCCGAGCTGCACCAGAACGGAGGAGACATGATGGTCGAAGCACCCCGGCGCAAGTGATCCCTACTTTGGGCGGCTTGCCCTGCACCCGTCCTCTGGTTATCTCCGTTCGATGACCCCGCAGACCATCCGCTTCTCCGTCGCGCCGATGATGGACTGGACGACCCGCGATTGCCGGGCGCTCCATCGCGTGCTTTCGCGGCGCGCGCGGCTCTACACCGAGATGGTGACCACCGGTGCCGTGATCCACGGCGATCGGGCGCGGCTCCTCGGCTTCTCCGAGGCGGAGCATCCCGTCGCCGTGCAGCTCGGCGGGTCCGACCCCGCGGAACTGGCGCAGGCGGCGCGGATCTGCGCGGATCTCGGCTACGACGAGGTGAACCTCAACGTCGGCTGCCCCTCCGACCGGGTGCAGGACGGGCGCTTCGGCGCCTGCCTGATGCGCGAGCCCGCTCTCGTCGGGGACTGCGTCGCGGCGATGAAGGCCGCCGTCGCGGTGCCCGTGACGGTGAAGTGCCGCATCGGCGTCGACGACCAGGATCCCGAGGCGGCGCTCGACGCGCTGGCGGACGCCGTCGTGGCGGCGGGCGTCGACGCCCTCGTCGTCCATGCGCGAAAAGCCTGGCTGCAGGGCCTCTCGCCCAAGGAGAACCGTGACGTGCCGCCGCTCGACTACGGCCGGGTGCATCGGCTGAAGGCGCGGCTGCCGGACCTGCCGATCGCCCTCAACGGCGGCCTCGTCTCGCTCGAGGCCTGCCGGACCGAGCTCGACCATGTCGACGGCGTCATGCTCGGGCGCGCCGCCTACCACGATCCCGAGCTCCTCCTGCGCGTCGACCCGGAACTGTTCGGCGAGGCGCCGCCTGTCGCCGACCCGTTCGAGGCGGTCGCGGCGTTCGAGCCCTACGTCGCCCGCCGGCTGGCGGAGGGCGCGCGGCTCTCGACCATCACCCGCCACATGCTCGGCCTCTTCGCCGGGCGCCCCGGCGCGCGCGCCTGGCGGCGCCACCTCGCCATGGAGGCGGTGAAGCCGGGCGCGGGGATCGAGACCCTGCGCGCGGCGCTCGCGCACGTGCGGCGCGCCGGAGAGGGCGCCGACGCCGATGCCGGCGAGACGCGGGAGCGCGCGGCGTGAGCGACGCGGCACCCGACCGCGCCGAGGGCGCGGGGTCCGACCCCGCCGCGATCGTGCGGCGCGTCGAGGCGAGCTTCGCCAGGCAGGCGATCATGGGCACGATCGGGGCCGCGCTCCTTCGCGTGGAGCCCGGCCGCGTCGAGATCGCGCTCGCGGTGACGCCGGGCATCTCGCAGCAGCACGGCTTCGTGCATGCCGGCGCGGTCGCCACGATCGCCGACTCGGCGGCGGGCTACGCGGCGCTCACCCGCATGCCGGAGGGGCGGGGCGTGCTCACCGCGGAGTTCAAGATCAACCTCGTGTCGCCCGCCGCCGGCGCGCGGCTCGTGGCGATCGGCACGGTGGTCAAGGCCGGCCGGCTGCTGACGGTGGCCGCGGCGGAGGTCTTCGCCGAGCGGATCGCGGGCGACGAGGGCACGCGCAAGCTGTGCGCGCAGCTCACGGCCACCCTCGTCGCGGTGGAGAATCGCCAAGGCGTTGTGGACTGAACCGCGGGCGCTCCCGGCTTGCCGGAGACGGGGCGAGCTTCTAACCCGAGAGCCGGCTCATCTCGAGCGAACCACGGGCGATCCACTCCATGATCATGGGCATTCCCACCGGCGATCTCGCCATGCTCGCCGCGGGCCTCCTCGCCGCCGGCGCGCTCGCCGGCGTGCTGGCCGGGCTGTTCGGCGTCGGCGGCGGCGCGATCATCGTGCCGATCCTGTTCGAGGCGTTCCGGCTGCTCGGGGTCGACGAGGAGGTGCGCATGCCGCTGGCGGTGGGCACCTCGCTCGCCATCATCATCCCCACCTCGATCAAGTCCTTCCGCGGCCACTACAAGAAGGGCGCCGTCGACATGGCGCTCCTCAGGTCGTGGGCGGTGCCGGTGATCGTGGGCGTGCTCGTCGGCTCGGCGGTGGCGCGCTTCGCCGACCCGTGGGTGTTCAAGCTCGTCTTCATCCTGGTCGCCGGCTTCAACGCCATCAAGCTCCTGTTCGGAAACGACACCTGGCGGCTCGCGACCGACCTGCCGAAAGGCTGGCTCCTGCGCGCCTACGGCTCCTTCATCGGCCTCGCCTCGGCGCTGATGGGCATCGGCGGCGGGCAGATCTCCAACATGCTGATGACCCTGCACGGGCGCGGCATCCATCAGGCGGTGGCGACTTCCGCGGGGCTCGGGCTCATCATCTCGATCCCCGGCGCCATCGGCTACGTGCTCGCCGGCTGGGGCAAGGAGGGCCTGCCGCCCGACGCGATCGGCTTCGTCTCGGTGCTCGGCTTCCTGCTCGTGGTGCCGACGACGCTGATCACCGCCCAGATCGGCGTGAACCTCGCCCACGCCTGGCCCAAGCGCAAGCTCGAGGTCGCCTTCGGCATCTTCCTCGCGATCGTCTGCCTCAGGTTTGTCGTCTCGATCTTCGAGTGACCTTGCCGGGCTCGCTTCGACTGTAGATTATTCAACTGTGAATAGTTCTCGTGAGAAGGCTTCTCTAAGGGGCGGGAACCGCGGTACGCCTGCAAGATTGTGTTTTCCAGGCTCGTCACCTGGAGGAAACGATCCGATGGAACGGCAAAGGTTCGAGGTGCGCGCACGCGCGACGTGGGACGAAGCGGTACTCGCTCCGTCCCGAGCATGTCCGTCCATCGAGGCGAGCGCGATCAAGCCGCCGCTGAGCTTCATGCTCACCGCGCGAGCGGCGTGATGGGGACGCGCCGATCCGGCGCGGCGCTGATCGCATGCGTCGCGTCGTACTCGATCGTCCTGGGCGGCGCGTACGCCGCCCTCGCCGTCGATCTCGCCGCACGCGGCTTTGGTGCGCGGGACGTCGCGATCAACGCCGCGATGACGCCGCTCGGCCTCTTCGTCGCCGCGCTCGTGCTGCCGCGCCTCGTCCGGGGGGCCGTCTTCCCGTGGCTCGCGGCGGCCCTCGCCGCGACGACGCTCGTCATGCTGGGGCTCGCGTTCACGCGTTCCTATGCGGCGTGGCTCGGGCTGCGCTTCATGCTCGGGCTTTCGGCCAATGCGCTGTTCGTCGTCGCCGAGAGCGCGCTCATGATCGCCATTCCAGAGCGGAGCAGCGGCCGTTTCCTGAGCCTCTACAACGGCGTCGTGACGGGCGGATATGCGCTCGGCCCCTTGATCCTGGCGATCGCCCCGATGAGGACGCCGACCGCGCTCGCGGCGGGCGCCGCCATGGTCGCCCTCTCCGCAATCCCGCTCGTCGCAGGGGTGCCGCGACGCGCGCTCACCCTGCCGCCGCTCGATGTCGGCTCCGGCCTCGCCGTCTTCGCCCTCGCGGCGCCGGCGCTCGTCGTCGGCTCGGCCGCGGTGGCGATCTTCGACAATGCCGCGCTCGCTCTGTTTCCCGTGTTCGTGATGGAAAGCGGGCACGGCCGCGATGTCGCGCTCGTCCTGCTCGCCGCGCTGCTCGCCGGGGCGACGGTGCTGCAATGGCCGATCGGGGCTGTCGCCGACCGGTGGAGCAGCTTGGGGATGCTGCGCTGCTGCGCCGTCGTGACCGTGGCCTGCTGCATGGCGCTGCCGGCTGTGGCGCCTGTTCCCGCGGCGCTCGCCGTTCTCGGCTTCGTCGCGGGCGGGACCGCCTTCGGCGCGTACTCGATGATCCTCGCGCTCGTGAAGGAGCGCTTCGCCACGAGCGCCCTCGTCACGGCCAACGCCGCGCTCGGCGTCACCTGGGGGCTCGGCGCGATGGTCGGCGTGCCCGTCGTCGGCGCCGGCATGGACACTGCCGGTCCGCTGCTCTTCGGCCCCCTTGCCGCCGTTCCCTTCCTCGTTCTTCTCGCCCTGAGCCTCGCTCCGATCTCCGGTCGGGCCGCTGAAGCCGGCGACGGGCGATCCCGTTGAAGAAAGGTCATCCTCCCGGCACGCTCCAGTCCACCGTCCCTTCGCCGTGCTCCGCGAGCCAGTCGTTCGCCCTCGCGAAGTGGCCGCAGCCGGGGAAGTCGCGGCGGCGGTTCAAGGGGGAGGGGTGGCCGGTCTCGAGGACGAGGTGCTTTCCCCGGTCGACGAGGGCGGCGCGGGCGCGGGCCTTGTCGCCCCACAGGAGGAAGGCCACGCGCGGGCGCTGCGCCGAGACGGCGGCGACGGCGTCGTCGGCGAGCTTCGCCCAGCCCAGCCGCAGATGCGCGCCCGCCTCGCCCGCCTCCGCCGTCAGCGCCGTGTTGAGCAGGAGCACACCCTGGCGCGCCCAGCCGCTGAGATCGCCGCAGCCCGGCGCGACGTTCGCGCCGTCGGCGGCGCATTCGGCGAGGATGGTCTTGAGCGAGGGCGGCAGCCGCCGTCCACCGACGTAGGAGAAGGCGAGGCCGTGGGCGTCGCCCGGGGACGGGTAGGGGTCCTGGCCGAGCACGACCACGCGTACGCGCGCGAGCGGGGTCGAGGTCAGCGCCGCGAACACGTCCTGCGGCGGCGGGACCAGCGCCGCGCCGGCGGCGAGGCGGGCGTCGATCGCGTCGCAGACGCGCTCGGCGGCGCCGTCGCGGAAGAAGGGCAGGGTGGTCCAGCCGGCGCCGCTCGCCTCCTGCCGCTCGCGCTCGCGGAAGGCCGCGAGCGCCTCTCTCATCGGTCCCGTCGCGGGTCCGGTCATCGCCGAGCGGTCACTGCTGGACCACGATCCGCTCGCCGACGGTCATCTCGCCGATGCCGCCGTTGGCCGCGATGTAGTCGATGACCTGGCTCGCCATCAGCTGGCCCGCCGCCGCGTCGACCAGCGTCTCGCCGCTGGCGAGCATGCGGTAGCCGTCGCCGCCGCGCAGCAGGAAGTCGTTGGTGGCCAGGCGATAGGTGGCGTTCGGGTCGAGCGGCGCGCCGCCGACCATCACCTCCTGCACCCGCGAGCCGGGCGCCTCGGACGGATCGACCACGACGGACATGCCGGAGATCTGCGCGAACGAGCCGGCGGCCTCGGGCAGGAGGGCGTAGCCGTGCTCGAGCGCGAGCTTCAGGTCCTCGCCGGAGATGGTGACGAGCACCGTCGTGTTGCCGAAGGGCAGTTCCGAGAACACGTCGCGGCGCGTGAGCGTCGTGCCGGGGTCGTAGGTGCGGTCGGCGCGGATGCCGCCGCCGTTCGTCAGCGCCACGTCGGCGCCCGTCGCCGCGCGCATGGCGTCGGTGATGACGTTGCCGATGGCGGTCTCCATCGAGCGCACGCTGGCGCGGCGCGAATCGAGCGCGATCGCGGTATCGCCGATGGCGACGTCGAGCGCCTCGGAGAGCTCCGCCTCGTAGCCCTCGACGATCGCCGCGATCTCGGCGTTCGGCTCGACGGTGGCGGTGTCGACGATCTCGAAGCGCGGGCGCCAGGACACGTCGCGCTCGTCGCCGTCGATCTCGAGCGTGACGTCGAGATGGGTGACGACGACGAAGTCGGCCTGCGAGGAGCTCTCCACCATGGCCGTGCGGCCGTTGTAGACGACTCGCAGGTCGTGGTCGTGGCCGGTGAGGACCACGTCGGCGAGGCGCCCGTCGTACATGGAGAAGTCGACGTCCCGACCGGAATGGGCCACGGCGACGACGATGTCGGCGCCGGCCTCGCGCAGGGCTTCGGCCTGGGCCGCGGCGGTCTCGAGCTCGTCGGCGAACTGGACGTCGCCGGGGCTCGATACCTGCGCCGTCGTGGCGGTGGTGAGGCCGAAGAAGCCGATCCTGACGCCCTCGACCTCGACGAGGCGGCCGTCCTCGTGGCCGGGCAGCGGCTGTCCGTCGGCGTCGCGCACGTTCGCGGCGAGAATCGGGAAGGTCGCCTCGCCGGCGCGCTCCAGATAGACCTCGGGGCCGAAGTCGAACTCGTGGTTGCCGGGGACGAAGACCGCCGGATCGAGCGCGTTGAACAGTGCGATCATGTGCGCGCCGTTGTCGAAGCCGCACAGGAGGCAGGGCGAGATCGTGTCGCCGGCGTGGATCAGGAACGTGTTGGGGTTGTCGGCGCGCTCGCCTTCGAGCACGGCGGCGAGGCGGGCGACGCCGCCGCGGCCGTCCCGGCTCTCGCCCATCCGGTCGATGTCGTTCACGGAGACGAAGCTGATCGTGACGTTGGTCTCCTGAGCCGCCGCGAAGCCGCAGGTCGCGAGGACCGCGGCGCCGGCGAGGAACCCGCGCATGGAAGCCTTGAACATGTGTGATTGCCCCTTGGAAAGGATCGCGGGCGCGACAATAGCGCCCGAGACGCGCTTTGTCTTGTCGCGCAGGCATCTCCGCTCTTAAATCGTGCGTATGCGTTTGAGATGCGCGCGCAGGCCCTCTATCTAGGGGGCTGCGCGGACGTCGCGTTCGTGCGGACGCGACGCCCCCGCGCCGGACCCGACGAGACCCGAGGACCGCCACCCGTGAACGAGATCGTCCAGCCCGCATCCTTCGACCTCCAGGCCGCCCGGCGGCCGGACGGCGAGCGCCCGCAGCCCGCGCGCCACGAGGCGGCGCGTGCCGACGACGCCCGCGAGGCGCAGTTCCGCTCGGTGCGGCTGCCGTCGGATCATCCTCAGGTGAAGGCGGGGCGGCTCGGCGTGCTGATCATGAACCTCGGCACGCCCGAGGCGACGTCCTACTGGCCGATGCGGGCCTACCTGAAGGAGTTCCTCTCCGACAAGCGCGTGATCGAGACCCCGCGCTGGCTCTGGTGGCCGATCCTCAACCTGATCATCCTGCAGACGCGCCCGAAGAAGAAGGGCCGCGACTACGACCTGATCTGGAACAAGGAGCGCAACGAAGGCCCGCTGAAGACGATCACGCGGTCGCAGGCGGAGCAGGCGCAGGCGCGCCTGAAGGAGGTCGCCGGCGATCGCGTCGTCGTCGATTGGGCGATGCGCTACGGCAAGCCCGCGGTGAAGCCCGCGCTCGAGAACCTGCTCGCGCAGGGCTGCGACCGCATCCTGCTCGTGCCGATGTACCCGCAATATTCCGCGGCGACCTCCGCCACCGCCTGCGACAAGGCCTTCGAGGCGCTGATGACCATGCGCTGGCAGCCGAGCGTGCGCGTGGCGCCGCCCTATCACGACGATCCGGTCTACATCGACGCCCTCGCCGATTCGATGAGGAAGGAGCTCGCCAAGCTCGACTTCGAGCCGGAGATGATCCTCACCTCCTTCCACGGCGTGCCGCGCAAGTACCTGCTCCAGGGCGACCCCTACCATTGCCAGTGCGCCAAGACCTCGCGGCTGCTGCGCGAGACGCTGGGCTGGCCCAAGGAGCGCTGGATGCTCACCTTCCAGTCCCGCTTCGGGCCCGACGAGTGGCTCCAGCCCTATACCGACGAGACGGTGAAGAGCCTCGCGGAGAAGGGCGTGAAGCGCCTCGCCATCGTCGCCCCGGGCTTCTCGGCGGATTGCCTCGAGACGCTCGAGGAGCTCGACGGCGAGAACCGCGAGATCTTCGAGCACAATGGCGGCGAGCAGTTCGCCTACCTGCCCTGCCTCAACGATTCCGAGGAGGGGATGCGGGTGATCGACCACATCGTCGCGCGCGAGCTGCAGGGCTGGCTCTGAACCCCCGGGAAATGGGGTGCCCGCCGCCGGGGCGGCGGGCACTTTCGCGCGTCAGCGGTTGTCGAGCTGGGCGCGCACCGCGGCGAGGCCGCGCTGGGTGATGCGGTAGGGCGCACCGTCGCGCGAGGCGATGAGGCCGCGCTTGCGCAGCCGCTCGAAGAGCGCGAGCGGGAAGCCGGCGAGGCGATGGCCCTCTCTGGTGAAGCAATCGGCGCCGACGATGCGGCGGCCGTCGCGGACGTGGCGGACGAAGCCGCCCTGCGCGAGCGCGTGGAGCACGCGCTGCTCGTGCTTGGAGACGTTCATGGATGTGCGAAAGCCCGTGTCGCGGGGACGAGCGCCCGCCCTCCCGGACGGCCGTCGCGCGGCGCGGGTCCGGGTCTTCGGGGCGGGCGTGCCGAGGGGCCGCGACGATCGCGGCCCGGTCAGCGCACGGCGACAAGCTCTCGCATCAAGGCTCCAAGGTGTACGACATCAGCGTACGGCCGGCAGCTAAGCCACCCGGCGGGCCGGGGTCAAGCCTCTCAGACCTTGGCGCGTGCCAAAGGGTCGGCCCCGAAGCGGTTGTCGCCGGGCGTGCCCTCCAGCAGGCCGAGGTCGATCAGCGCCCAGAGGAAACCGACGACCGGGATGAGCAGCAGCAGGCACCACCAGCCGGACTTGTCGCGGTCGTGGCAGCGCTTGATGTGCAACATCAGGCCCGCGAGCTGCAGCACGATTGTGATGATGAAGGCGACGAGCCCGTCGGTGCCGAACAGCAGCGTCGAGATCGCCGCGACGACGAGCAGCGCTGCGACGCCGATCCACCAGCGCCCGCGCTCGATGCGTCCCTCCGGGGACGTGAACATCCACTTCCAGTCGAGATTGGTCGGCATTCCGGTTCCTTCCGTCTTGTCCGTGCACAGCCTGCGGCCGCAGGCGATCACGAGCTTCGCCGTAGGTCAACGCGCGCGACCGGCTCCGCGTTTCTTCGCCCGACGTGGCGGATGACGCGCGCCCGGCCACGGGCTAGATCGGTTCCGTTGGAGACGGCGGGAGGACGGGCGATGAGCGGGACTGGCACGGGCGGCGCCGGGGAGACCGGTGAGGGACGGGTGCGCCACACGATCGAGGGCGGGATCGCGCATGTCGTGTTCGACCGCGCGGCGGCGCGCAACGCCTTCACTTTCGCGATGTACGAGGCGCTCCACGACCTCTGCGGGGCGCTCGAGGCGGACGAGTCGGTGCGCGTGGTCGTGCTCTCCGGCGCCGGCGGCAAGGCCTTCGCGGCGGGGACCGACATCGCGGCCTTCCGCGACGTGCGCACGGCGCAGGACGCGCTCGCCTACGAGGTGCGCATCGAGCGGGTCCTCGGGCGGCTCGAGAGCCTGGCGAAGCCGACGATCGCGATGATCGCGGGCGCCTGCACCGGCGGTGGCGCGGCGATCGCGGCCTGCTGCGACCTGCGCGTGGCGGAGGCCGGCGCGAAGATCGGCTTCCCGATCGCGCGCACGCTCGGCAATTGCCTGTCGGTGCGCAACCTCTCGCGGCTCGACGCGCTCGTCGGCGCGGCGACGGTCAAGGAGATGATCTTCACCGCCCGCCTCCTGCCGGCGCCCGAGGCGCTGGCGAAGGGCTTCCTCACCGAGGTCGTTCCCGACGCGCAGGCCCTCGAGGCGCGGGTCGCGGAGCTCGCCGCGACGATCGCGAATCACGCGCCGCTGACCCTCGCCGCGACGAAGCGCGGGCTCGCGCTCGCGCGGGCGGGCGCGTCGGCGCAGCCGGGCGCGGGCGACGATCTCGTCGTGTCCTGCTACACCAGCGCCGATTTTCGCGAGGGTATGGAGGCGTTTCTCGCCAAGCGCGCGCCGCGTTGGACGGGGCGCTGAGGCGCCCGCTGGCACGCGTGCCCCGCCGGGTCGCGAAGCGGAGCTTTACGCGTCCCCCGATCCTGTGGCCTCATCCGCACCCGGACAGGCTGCGGGAGGCGGAAGATGGTCGACGAGGCGCCCGGGCGGGCATGCGACGTCATCATGAAGGGTGGCGTCACGTCGGGGGTGGTCTACCCGCGTGCGGTCCTGTCGCTCGCGCGGACCTACCGCTTCCGCTCGATCGGCGGCACGTCGGTGGGCGCGATCGCCGCGGCGATCACCGCCGCAGCCGAGCTGAACCGGCAGGGCGGCGGGTTCGACGTCGTCGCGCGGCTGCCGGACGACCTCGCGGCGCGCCTGCCGCAGCTCTTCCAGCCTGCCCCGGAGGCGCGGTCGCTCTTCGCGATCGTACGCTACGGGCTGATCGAGCGCCGCCTCGGGCGTGCGGCCTGGGCGCTGCTCGTCCATCACGGTCAGTTCGTGCTGGTCGGCGCGATGATCGCCTTCGTGCTCGGCCTGTTCTCCACCGCGATCGGCGGGAGCCTCTTCGCAATCCTGTTCGCGCTGCTCGTCTTCGTTCTGCTGACGGTGGGGCTCGGCGCCTGGAGCGTGATCGCCGGCGCGGCCGGCGTGCTGCGCGAGAACGTCTGGGGCCTCTGCCCCGGCCCCACACAGCCGGACGCCGAGGGCGTCGGCCTCGCCGACTGGCTCGCGGAGACGATCGAGGCTGCGGCCGGACGCGAGACGCCCGACGACCCGGAGGTCCTGCGCGTGCCGCTCACCTTCGGCGACCTCGCCGCGAACGGCCCGCCCGACGCGCCGGAGGACGCGCCCGGCCGGATCACGCTCGCGATGATGACGACGAACCTGGCGATGCGCCGGCCCCATCGGCTGCCGGACCTGGCGCGGACCGGGCCGGACGAGGCGTTTTCGGCGCTCTACTTCGACGAGGGCGAGTTCCGGAAGGTCATGCCCGGATGGATCGTCGACTGGATGACCCGCGGGCCGGTGGCCGCCCGCGGTCCGCGGGAGGGGCTCTGGCGGCTGCCCGGGCCTGACGACCTGCCCGTCGCGCTGGCCGCGCGCATGAGCCTCTCGTTCCCCATCCTGATCTCGGCGGTGCCGCTGCACGCGCCGGACCGGAGCGGCACGATCCGGCGCGTCCTGTTCAGCGACGGCGGCCTCTCCAGCAACTTCCCGATCCACTTCTTCGATGCGCTCCTGCCGCGCCGGCCGACCTTCGGCATCGCGCTGGAGCCCTTCGGCACGCTCCACACCAAGCCGCGGGTCCTGCTGCCGACGCGGCCCGATCCCGATCCCTGGCGCAGCTACCTCGAGCCGCAGGGGCCGATCGCGTTCCTCTCCGCGGCGCTCGACGCCACGCAGGAATGGCAGGACCGGCTTCAGACCGCGCTGCCGGGCTATCGCGAGCGCGTCGCCGACGTGTACCTCAAGGAGGACGAGGGCGGCTTCAACCTCGCCATGCCTCAGGAGATGATCGACGATCTCGCGGGTCTCGGAGCCGAGGCCGGCGCGCTGCTGGCGAGCGATGCGTTCGACTTCGAGGACCACCGCTGGCGTCGCTTCCTCGTCGCCTATGCACGGCTCGAGGAGACGCTCGCGACGAGCGCAGCGCGGTGGGGCTCCGTCGTCGGGCCGGACGGGCACACGCTCGCGCAGGAGATCGCGGCCGTCTCCAAGGCGCCGAAGAGCTTCGGCGCCACGTCGCCCGCGACCATGGCGGCGATGATCGCGCGCTTCGACGCCCTGATGGCGCACGCCTCCGCCTGGAAGGCCCCCCTCGCGCCCGAGGCCGACATCCCCGAGCCCGAGAGCGTGCTGCGGATCACGCCGCGGCCGTGACCGTCGGGCGGGGAGGCGGAGACCCTCCCCGCGCCGCCTTCAGTACTCGCTGATCTCCACGCGGGTGCGCACGTCCATGCCGCCGTCGTACTGGCCGACCCAGATGTCGTAGCGCCCGCTCTGCGGTCGGTCGAAGCGCACGCGCGCGTCCACCCCGCCGCCGCCGTCGTCGTTGCAGTACCACTCCTTGTCGGGTCCGTTGACCACGAGAGTCGTGTCCTCGCCGGCGCGTGTCGTGATCGTCAGGGGCAGCGTGCCGGCGACGTAGTAGAGCCGCAGGTCCGGCGCGGTGGCGATCGAGCCGGTGCAGGCGCCGCCGAGATCGCTCGCGTCGTTGGAGCCGCCGGCGACGACCTCGATCGTGTACGGGTCGGGCGTGAACCCGGCGCGCAGGTCGTGGCGGCCGTATGCGGGGTCCCGCCAGACCTCCTGGGCGCCCACGGGCGTGGCCAGCACGAGCGTCGCGGCCGCCGCGAGGCCCGCCAGGGCGAGATGGTTCATGTCGCGTCCACCGGTTCAGTATTCGGTGATCTCGAGGCGGGCGCGGATGCCGCTCCCTCCTTCGTAGTGGCCGATCCAGACATCGTACTGCCCGCTCTGCGGGCTGTCGAAGCGCACGAGCGGGTCGAGGCCGCCGGCACCGTCGTCGTCGCAGTACCAACGCCCGCTCGGGTCGTTGATGACGAGCGTCGTGTCCGAACCGGAGCGGACACGGAAGCTGAGCGGGAACGAGCCCGACTGGTAGTGCAAGCGCACGTCGGGAGAGTTCGCGATCGATCCGGCGCAGCCGCTGCCCAGCGCGCCCGCATTGCGCTGCCCGCCCGCGCGGACATTGATCGTGTAGGGGTCCGGCGTGAACCCGGCCCCGAGGCGGTAGGTCCCGAAAGCGGGGTTGCGGCTGAAGTCCTGCGCGACCGCTCCGCCGACGACCGCGGCGGCGATGACGCCGGCGATGAGTGTAGTCTTCACGTGGGTGCCCTCCCTGCCCGACGCGCCAAGCCGCGACGTCCGGACAGAGGATGACACGACCCGAGCTCGGCAGCGAGACTATTCCCCATGCGCACCATGGAGTATCGTCTTAATGGCCAAGCCCGGGAGCGTCTTTGCGCACGCGGCTGTCCCTCGGCCTTCCGCCCGGCGTGGCGCCGCGCTAGCGTGGGGCGCGATCGACGGAGTGCGGAGGGATCATGGGTATGTCGCAGCGGCACGTCCACTTCACGCCAGCCGAGCTCCAGGCGCGCGTCACCGCGACGATCGACGCCCTGGAGCGCGACGGGCTTTCCGCCCTCGTGATGTTCCGCCAGGAGAGCATGTACTGGCTCACCGGCTACGACACGTTCGGCTACGTGCACTTCCAGGCGATGGTGCTGACCGCCGACGGCCGCCTCGTGCTCCTCACCCGCTCCGCGGACCGGCTGCAGGCGGCGTTCACCTCGACGGTGGAGGACGTGCGGATCTGGCGTGACCGCGAGGGCGCGATGCCCGAGGCGGAGCTCGCGGACATCCTGCGGGAGCTCGGCCTCTCGGGCCAGCGGCTCGGCATCGAGTACGAGGCCTGGGGGCTCACCGCGGCCAAGGGCAAGCGGTTCGAGGCAGCCCTCGGCGACGCCTTCGCGCTCGAGGACGCATCGCTTCTCGTCTCGCGCCTGCGCGCCGTGAAGAGCGCGGCCGAGATCGCCTACGTGCGCCGGGCGGCGGAGCTCGCCGACGCGGCGCTCGCGGCGGCACAGGCGCGGGCGGCGGCGGGCGTGTTCGAGGGCGACATTCTCGCCGACATGCACGGTGCGATCGCGCGCGGGGGCGGCGACGATCCGGCGAACGAGTTCATCATCGGCTCGGGGCCCGGAGCCCTGATGTGCCGCTACTACACCGGCCGTCGCACCCTTGCGGACGACGACCTGCTCACCCTCGAGCACGCGGGCGTCTACCGGCACTATCACGCGGCGATGATGCGCACCTTCGTCGTCGGCCGCCTCGACCCGCGCGTGTCGGCGATGCACGCGGCGGCGCACGACGCGCTGCTCGCCACCGAGGAGGCGCTGCGCCCCGGACGGCCGATCGGCGAGGCCTTCGACGCGCACGCGCGCGTGCTCGACGCCGCCGGCTTCGGCCACGCGCGGCTCAACGCCTGCGGCTATTGCCTCGGGACGACCTTCGCGCCGAGCTGGATGGACTGGCCGATGCTCTACGAGGGGCAGTCCTACGAGGCGCGACCGGGCAACGTGTTCTTCGCGCACATGATCCTGTTCGACGAGGCGGCGGGGCTCGCGATGACGCTCGGCCGCACCTCGCTCGTCGGCGAGCGGGGCGCCGAGCCGCTGTCCGCGGCGTCCCTCGCGCTCGTGCGCGCCTGAGCGTCGCTCAGGCGCTGACGCCGGGGAGGCGCAGGAGCTGGCAGCCGGAGATCTTCCAGCTGCCGTCGGGCTGCTGCTCGAGGGAGTAGATCGCCCGCCAGGCGACTCCCGCCTGGTCGATGATCGTCACCTCCTGGATCGGGCCGGCGGGCGTCTCGCGGTAGCCGTCGAAGCTGAAGTCGCGCGGGCGGTAGATCGGCGGGTAGCCCTGGCGCACCATGGCCATGAACCGGTCCTCGCTCGGGAAGATGCGCTTGATGCCGGGCGCGGCGTAGGAATAGGCCTGCACGCCGTCGTCCGCGAGGAAGGCGCGCAGCTGCGCCTCGATGACGGATCGCGCCGCCGCCTCGTCGGCACGGACGCCCGCGGTAGGCAGAGCGGCGCTGGCGAGCAGCAGCGTCAGGGCGACGAGGAGGGCGCGCATGGGAGGGCTCCGGATGTCGGCTGGCACTCTTCCGAGCTAGGCGCGGAGACGCTTGCGGCAAGCGCGGCTGCGGCGATCGGTCACGATGTCGCTCGGAGCCTCTCTCACCACGGGAGCGGCTCGCCGCGGTAGTCGTAGAAGCCGCCGGTTGCGCGTGGCGCGAGCCCGTCGAGCACCGCGAGCAGGCGTGCCGCGGCCGCCGCGGGCGTCGCCACGGCGAGGCCGGCCTTGGCGAAGGGTGCGGTCAGCCGGGTGTCGACCGTCCCAGGATGCACCGCCACGCACAGCGCCTGCGGCCGGCGGCGGGCGAGCTCGATCGCCGCGGTTCGGACGATCTGGTTGAGCGCGGCCTTGGACGCGCGGTAGGCGTACCAGCCGCCCAGGCGATTGTCCCCGATCGAGCCGACCTTGGCGGACAGCGTCGCGAAGGTCGCCTTGCCGTCGTCCGCGAGGCGTGGCGCGAGGTGCTTCAGGAGGAGCGCCGGGCCGATCGCGTTGACGGCGAAGCTCCGCGCCATCGCCTCGGGCTCGATGTCTCGCCAGGACCGCTCGGGACGAATCCGCGCGTCGTGCAGAAGGCCGGTCGCGTCGATCACGAGCGTGAGCGGCGCGCCCGCGAGCCGCGTCTCGAGGTCCGCGGCGTAGGCGGCGATCGTCGCCTCGTCGGTGACGTCGAGGGGTGGCTCGCCGGCGCGGGAGGCGCGCAGCACGGGGGCGAAGCGGCCGTCGGCCGCGAGCGCGTCCGCGAGCGCGGCGCCGATCCCGCCGGACGCGCCGACGACGATCGCTGCGCCGGGGGGGACGGCCGGGGCGGGGGGGGGTGCGTTCATCGCTGTGGAAGAAGGGCGTGCGGCGGGCCCGGCAAGGCCGCGCTGCCTTCGATCCACCACATTCACACGGCCGAATGTGGGGAGCCAGCGTCATCGCCGCATCAGACGGCGAGGCACGTGCGCGACGGGGGCCAAATCCGGAAATCGGAAGGACGCTCCGTCATGCCGCATGCATTCGCCGCCCGCAGGCCCGAGCCCGCCGCGCACGCCGATCCGCACGACCTGCTGCCCGCCGTCCAGGAGACGCTCGCGATCCTGGCCGATCTCGCCTTCGCACACACCTCGGCCAGGGAGCGCCTGGCGCTCTGGGACGGACCGGAGCCGGTGAAGGCCGAGATCGCCCGCGACCTCGATGCCCGCCACGCCGCCGCGGCGGCCCCCTACGAGCGTCACCTCGCCGCGCTCGAGGAGCGTGCCTACGGCGCACCGCATCTGGCCGCCGTCTGCTGACGGACCGTCGCACGAACCGAACGGGGGCGGCCGACCCTCTCCTTCTCCAGACGGGGAGGAGAGCGCCCTCGGCCGTCGTCGCCGCAGGCCCACCTCAGGCGGCGCGCTCCGGGAAGCGCGTCATCGCGGCCTCGACGTCCTCCCGCGTCGGCAGGCTCGCCTCGTTGCCGAGCCGCTGGATGGCGTGGGTGGACGCGCCGCGGGCGAAGGCGAAGTGGTCGGCCCAGGAGCCGCTCGGGTTCGCCAGGTGGGCCCAGACGTAGGCGCCGTGGAAGATGTCGCCGGCGCCGTTGGTGTCGACCACCATCTCGCTCGGGATGGCGAGCGAGGGCATGTGGCGCGCCTCGCCGGTCTCGTCGTACCAGACCATGCCCCGCTCGCCCATGGTGACGCCGCCCACGCGCACCCCGCGGCTCTTGAGATAGTCGAGCATCTCGCCCGGGGAGAGGCTCATCTGCTCGCACAGGCGCTCGGCCACGACAGCGACGTCGATGAAGCCCAGGAGCTCGTGCGTGTTCGTGCGCAGGCCGCCGCCGTCGAGCGAGGTGAGGATGCCCGCCTCACGGCAGGTGCGCGCATAGTGGAGCGCCGCGTCCGGCTGGTGGCCGTCGAGGTGTAGCGCGCGGCAGCCGGACAGGTTCAGCGGCGGGAAGGGGTGCAGGAAGTCGTCGTCGCGGCAGCGCACGATCGCGCGCTTGCCGCCCTTGGGCATGATGAAGGAGAGCGAGCTCTCGCGCACCTTGCGGTGATGGACGCTGATGCCGTAGCGCGCGGCCATGTCGATGAACATCCGCCCCAGCCAATCGTCCGCGACGGTGGCGAGGAGGTCGGGCGCTATTCCGAGCTTGGCGCAGCAGAAGGCGGCGGAGACGGCGTTGCCGCCGAAGGAGATGGCGTAGTCCTGCGCCACCGTCTTCTCGTCGCCCGTCGGCAGGTGGTCCGTGACGAAGGTGACGTCGATGTAGGCCTGCCCGATGAACAAAGCTTCCAACGGCCGCTCTCCTGGGATGGTCTTCCGGGTCGGTGCGAGCGGAAGGGATCACGGCCCGCGCGCGCGCGCAAGAGGGCGCGTGCAGGTTTCAGCCCGGGGCGGCCGGCGAAATTGAAACGCTTCAGGCTCGACCACGCGCGACGAGGCGCGCCCACGGGTACGGGACGCCGGCGCGGGCGCGTCGGCGTCCCGGTGGTCGGGGGCGCATTGCCGCCTCAGCCGACGAGCATCGCCATGGCCGGCACCGCCAGCACGAGGCCGGAGGTGATGCCGAGCGCGAGCAGTCGCTGGCTGCGCTGGTTGACCGAGGCCCGCACGCGTCTGGCCGCGGTGGAGGCCTCCATCGTCCGGCCGTTCAGGCACGAGCACAGGATGCGGTGCGCATCGCCCTCGGACAGGCCGAAGAAGGCGACGCCGTCGCCCAGACGGTCGCTCTCGAGTCCCTGCCCGCGCAGGATCGGGTCGTCGTAGGCGACCGTCAGGGGGGAGTCGTCGGCGCGCATCAGGTGGCGCGTGTCGCGGGGCTGGAACTCGATATCGCCCAGCGAGTAGAGCCGGCGGCGGGGGTCCGCCTCCAGCAGCTCGACCCAGCGCTCCAGACGCTCGCGGCGGGTCAGGACCTCCTTGGGAGGCTGGTACGCAACATCGGCAACGCTACGGAGCTGTTCAACACGCTTGTGTTCCATCGAACTCTCCTCTGGCGACGGTTCGGTCCTCTCTGGACGCCGACCTCCGATGATGGGGCGCTCATTCCACCTTTGCCGTTTGGCGAAAGTTCGGCGCTCTTGCTCAACGGTGCACATCCGCGAAAGATCCGGATGCCTCGAACCGTTCCGTCGGCAATTTCGTGGCGTGAAACCGGACCCGCTCGACGCCTCAGGACCAGTCGAGCGCGATCGTCGCGGCCGTGACGAGGAATGCCTCGCCGGCGAGGACTCCGACCAGGAGGGAGCGGCGCGCGAGATAGAAGGCGACGAGCCCGAAGGCGACCGCGCCGAGGCGGGCGCCGATCGGCACGAGCGCGAGCGCACCGCTCGGGAAGACGAGGAGCTTCGCCACCACGGCGGCCAGCAGAGTCGTCGCCACCGCCCGCACGAAGACGAGGACCTCCGAGTTCTCGTCGAGCCCCCGCGAGAGCACGACGCCGAGCACGCGCCAGACCTCGCTCGGGAGGAAGCCGAAGAGGATCAGCGCGAGGTACGGGGCGAGCCCGGCGCCGACGATGGCCTCGAGCCCGCTCATGCGCCACGCCTCCGACGCGCGCGCCCGACGAGGTAGGCGATCGTGCCGCCGACGAGCCCGGTCAGCAGCAGATCGAAGTCGCGGCCGACGAGGTAGCCGAAGGCCGGCGCGAGCAGGAAGCCGAGCACGATCGCGGTGACGTCGACCGCCGTGCGCGCGCCGGCGGCCAGCGCGAGGGTGAAGTAGATCGGCGTGATGAACAGAAGGCCCGAGGCGAGCGGCGCGGGGAGCGTTCCCGACAGGAACCAGCCGACCCCGGTGAGCGCCGTCGTCGTGAGGACGCAGGCGTTGGCGAAGCCGAGATAGTAGGGCAGGCGTTCCTCGGCCGGCATGCGCGGCAGCCGCCGCAGGCTCTCGACCCAGACCGTGACCGCGATGTAGTGGGCGATGGCGATCTGAGCCAGGAGGCCCTGGCCCGGCCGTCGCAGGAGCGGCATCAGCGCGATCGTCATCGGCAGGAAGCGGATCGAGGACAGGCAGATCGCCGCGGCGATGAGCGGCAGCGCGACTCCCGCGGCGAGCGAGCCGTAGAACACGACCTGGGCCGGACCCGCCCAGATCAGCAGCGTCGAGAGCATCGCGGCTCCCAGCGGATGGCCCACGTCCTGCGCGAGGCTGCCCACGCCGACGAGCGCGAAGCCGACGACCCAGGCGGGGAGAACGAGCGCGTCGCGCACGCCGCGCAGCACGAGGCGGTGCGTGGGGACGGCCGACGCGGGCGCCGGCGCCTCGGCATCAGCCATGGTCGCGCGCCTTCTCCCGGCGCTCGCCGAGCCGGCGGCGCTCGATGTGCTTGGCGATGCGCAGATGGCGCGCGATGGCGTAGTTCATCGCCGTGAGGAAGCCGTAGATCCCGCGTACCGCGTGGCGCCGACCGACATAGGCCTTGAGGAAGGCGGCCGGGAACTCGACGAGGACGCGCCAGGTCGGGATCGTCGCGCCGCGCGCCTCGAGATCGTCCGCCTGGCGGTCGGAATAGGCGTTGAGCTTGGCGATCTGGTCGCCCAGCGAGCGCACCGAGCGATGCCGGATCGTGCCCTTCAGCGCGCCGATCCGCGCGCCGGGCGCGAGGTCGACCCGGTCGTGCACGATGGAGGCCGAGTAGCGGCCCTTGTCGCGCCGGTAGAGCCGCACCGGTGCGAGCGCGTAGGCGAGGGGGTGCACGTCCTCCTCGCCGGGGAAGACCTCGGCGATGCGCGTCGTGTAGGCGTCCTTCTCCGGCGCGCCGTTGTCGAACAGCGCGCGGATGTGCGCGACCATTTCCGCCGGCACGACCTCGTCCGCGTCGAGGTTGAGGAGCCAGGGGTGGCGGCACTGGTCCTCGGCGAAGCGCTTCTGCGGCCCGTATCCGTCGAAATCGTGGTGGATCACCCGCCCGCCTCTGGCCTCGGCGATCGCCTGCGTGCCGTCCGTCGAGCCCGAATCGACGACGACCACGTCGTCCGAGAGGCCCGCGACGGCGTCGAGCGTGGCGCCGATCCGGTCGGCCTCGTCCTTGACGATGAGGAAGATCGAGAGGGGGAGGGGAGGCACCGGGACCGTCCACGGGATGGAGCGCCGCGATCGGGAGCGGCGCTCCTAGCTAGACGCTGCGGCGGGTGGGCTCAAGCGTGTCGAGCGCGGACTGCGGCGCCGCCGCGCGCAGCCGGTCCGGCGCATCTCACCCCCGCAGCACGGTCGTGATCGTGCGCCCGTCTCGGTGGATCGTCAGCTCCCAGGCGCCGCGCCCGCGGGCCAGCGCGCGCTCGACGTCGCGGCTCGTCTCGATGCGCATGCGATTGATCTCTAGGAGCGCGTCGCCGGGGCGCAAGCCGTAGCGGGCGGCGAGCGACCGGGGCGGGACCTCCTCGACGACGACGTTCCCTACCACCTGCAGGATGCGCATCGCGTCGGCGACGGCGGGCGAGAGGTTGACGACCAAGGCGCCGTCGAGGGGCGAGCGCGCCTCGATGCGCACGGGATCGCGCGGCGGATCCTCCGGCGGCGGGATCAGGCGCACGCGCAGCTCCGTCTCGCCGCCGCGGCGCAGGACGCGCAGCACGCTCTCGCCGCCGACGCCCGCGAGCGCGAAGCGGTAGCCGAACGCCTCCGTGTCGGCGATGTCCCGGCCGTCGATGCCGAGGATCACGTCGCCGCGGGAGAGCCCCGCCTCGGCGGCGGGCCCGCGGGGGTGGACATCGGTCACGAGCGCGCCGACGGGGCGCAGCAGGCCCACGCCCTCGGCGAGATCGGGCGTGAGCGCCTGGAGGCTCGCGCCGAGCCAGGGCCGCTGGACGCGGTCCGCCCCGTCCTCCGCGCTCGCCACGACCGCGCGCACCATGCTCGCGGGGATCGCGAAGCCGATGCCGTGCGAGCCGCCGGAGCGCGAGAAGATCGCGGTGTTGATGCCCACCAGCCGGCCCGACATGTCGAGCAGAGCGCCCCCTGAATTGCCGGGGTTGATCGCCGCGTCCGTCTGGATGAAGAATTGGTAGTCGGTGATGCCCACCTGCGTGCGCGCCAGCGCCGAGACGATGCCCTGCGTCACCGTCTGCCCGACGCCGAACGGGTTGCCGATGGCGAGCACGAGGTCGCCGACCTCGAGCGTCGCGTCGTCCCCGAGCGGGATCGCGGGGAAGCGCTCGTCGCTGTCGATGCGCAGCACCGCGAGGTCGGTGCGCGGGTCGCGCAGCACGATCTCGGCGTCGAGCTCGCGCCGGTCGACGAGGGCGACACGCACCGCGTCCATGCCCTCGATCACGTGGTTGTTGGTGACGACGAGGCCGTCGGCGCTGACGATCACGCCCGAGCCGAGCGAGCGCTGCACGCGCTCCTGCGGCATGCCGCCGAAGGGATTGCCGCCGAACGCCTCGTCCCCGAAGAAGCGCCGGAAGAACTCCTCGCGCGGATCCGACGGCGCCCGCTCGCGGCTCTCGCCGTAGACGTTGACGACGGCGGGCGCGGCGTCGCGGACGAGGGGGGCGAAGGAGAGCTGGATCTGTGCGGGGCCGTCGGGGACGGCGCGGTCCTGCGCGACCGCGCCCGAGAGCGGCGGGAGGAGCAGGAGCGCAGCGGAGAAGACGGCGCGGAGCAGCAGGCGCGGCACGGCTCGACCCTTCTGATTCGGACGGGGGGTGACCGCGGGCAGCCTAGCCCATCGCGATCCGGGTCGCCTCACCCCTCCATCGCCTCCGCCCCGCGGCTCATCGCGGCGACGCCCGTGCGGGCGACCTCGACGAGGCCCACGCCGGCCATCAGCTTGACGAAGCGCTCGATGTCCTCGGAGGCGCCGGTGAGCTCGAACACGAAGGAGGTGAGCGTCGCGTCGAGGGTGCGGGCGCCGAAGGCGGAGGCGAGGCGCAGGGCCTCGACCCGATGGTCACCCTCGCCGGCGACCTTGACGAGGCACAGCTCGCGCTCGAGCGCCTCGCCGCGCACGGTGAGGTCGTCGACGCGGTGGACGGGGACGAGCCGCTCCAGATGCGCCTTGATCTGCTCGATCACCCCCGCCGTCCCGGCGGTGACGATGGTGATGCGCGAGACGTGCGTCTCGTGGTGCGTCTCCGATACGGTGAGGCTCTCGATGTTGTAGCCGCGCCCGGAGAACAGGCCCGCGATGCGCGCGAGCACGCCCGGCTCGTTGTCGACGATGACGGCGAGCGTGTGCCGGTTGACGGCCTCGACGACGGGGGCGGCGGGGTAGTGGGTCTGGTTCATGTCGTGCGTTCCTGTCAGGCGCCGTTCCTGCGATAGACCGCGATGGCGGGCTCGTCCACCTCGTCGTGGGCGAGCACCCACTCCTCGTCGAGGGCCGCCTCGCGCCACTCCACGAAGGCGGGCAGCGTGAGCACCGCCTCCATGTATTCGCGCGCGTCGGCGTCGACAGGCCAGGAATAGCCGTCGAGCCGGGTCACCACGGGGGCGTACATCGCGTCCGCGGCGCCGAAGCGCTTGCCGAACAGGAACGGCCCGCCGGCGCCGAAGCGGGTTCGGGCCTCGCGCCAGATCGCGACGACCCGCGCCACGTCGGCGGCGACCTCGGGGCCGCGGTCCTTGTGCGCGTAACGCCGGCCGAGGTTCATCGGCAGCGCGGCGCGCAGCTTCTGGAAGCCGGCGTGCATCTCCGCCGCGATCGAGCGGGCGTAGGCCCGCGCCACGTCCTCCCGCGGCCAGATCTCGCTCTCGGGATAGAGGTCCGCCAGGTAATCGAGGATCGCGAGCGATTCCCACACCGTGGCCTGGCCGTCGACGAGGACGGGCACCTTGCCGGCGGGCGAGTGCGCCAGGATGCGCGCCTTGGTGTTCGGCCGATCGAGGGGGACGAGCGCCTCCTCGAAGTCGAGCCCGAGATTGCGCATCAGGATCCACGGCCGGAGCGACCAGGAGGAGTAGAGCTTGTTGCCGATGACGAGCTTCATGGATCTCTCGACGTGGCTCCCCTCTCCCGGATGGGAGAGGGGCCGGGGGTGAGGGGATACGGCGTGGGGAAATGGAGAAGCGGGATGAAGGCCGTCGTTCGCGTCCTGTAGCCCGCCCGCCGGTCACCCTCACTCCTACCCCTCTCCCATCCGGGAGAGGGGAGGAGCCACTGCGTCACACCAGCATCTTGCCCTTCTCGTCGATCACCGAGCCGATGTCGGCGCCGGTCTCGCCGAGGTAGTCGTTGAGCAGCATCTCGTTGTGGGCCTTGCCCGAGGGGATCATCGGGAAGCAGTTCTCGGCCTTGTCGACGAGGCAGTCGAAGATCACCGGGCGGTCGATGGCGAGCATCTCGGCGATGGCTCCGTCCAGCTTGCCGGGATCGTCGCAGCGCATGCCCACCGCGCCGTAGGCTTCGGCGAGCTTGACGAAATCGGGCAGGGACTCCGAGTAGGACTGCGAGTAGCGCCCGCCGTGCAGCAGCTCCTGCCACTGGCGCACCATGCCCATGTACTCGTTGTTGAGGATGAAGATCTTCACCGGCAGCCGGTACTGGACGGCGGTGGACATCTCCTGGATGTTCATCAGGATCGACGCCTCGCCGGCGATGTCGACCACGAGCGCGTCGCGGTGCGCGAGCTGCGTGCCGATCGCCGCGGGCAGGCCGTAGCCCATGGTGCCGAGCCCGCCGGACGTCATCCAGCGGTTGGGCGCGTCGAAGCCGAAATACTGCGCGGCCCACATCTGGTGCTGGCCGACCTCGGTCGTCACGAACGTGTCGCGGCCCGACACCTTCGTCGCCTCGTAGAGGCGCTGGATGGCGTATTGCGGCTTGATCACGCTGTCGGAGTTGCGGAAGGCGAGGCACTTGCGCGCGCGCCACTCCCCGATCTGGCCCCACCAGGACTTCAGCGCGCCCTTGTCGACCGTCGGCGACATCGAGCGCCACAGGCGCACCATGTCCTCGAGCACGTGGCCGCAATCGCCGATGATGCCGAGGTCGACCTTGACGTTCTTGTTGATCGAGGACGGGTCGATGTCGACGTGGATCTTGCGCGAGTGCGGCGAGAACGCGTCGAGGCGCCCGGTGATGCGGTCGTCGAAGCGCGCCCCGATGTTGATCATCAGGTCGCACCCGTGCATGGCGAGGTTCGCCTCGTAGGTGCCGTGCATGCCGAGCATGCCGAGGAACTGGTCGTCCGAGGCGGGGTAGGCGCCGAGCCCCATCAGGGTCGAGGTGACCGGGAAGCCCGTGAGCCGCACCAGCTCGCGCAGCAGCTCGGAGGCGTGCGGGCCGGCGTTGATGACGCCGCCGCCGGTGTAGAACACCGGCTTCTTCGCCGCCGCCATCAGCTCGATCGCGCGGCGGATCTGGTCGAGGTCGCCCTTCACCTTCGGCCGGTAGGTCTTGTGCTGGTTGTCGCGCGGGCGGGCGTAGAGCCCGGTCTTGAACTGGATGTCCTTGGGGAGGTCGATCACGACCGGGCCGGGGCGGCCGTTCGCCGCGACGTAGAAGGCCTCGTGCAGGATGCGCGGCAGGTCGGCGATGTCCTTCACGAGGTAGTTGTGCTTCGTGCAATGCCGGGTGATGCCGACCGTGTCGCATTCCTGGAACGCGTCCGAGCCGATGAGGTGCGTCGGCACCTGGCCGGTGATGCACACGAGCGGGACCGAGTCCATCAGCGCGTCGGTCAGCCCCGTGACGGCGTTCGTCGCGCCCGGGCCGGAGGTGACGAGCACGACGCCGACCTTGCCCGACGAGCGGGCGTAGCCCTCTGCCGCGTGCACGGCGCCCTGCTCGTGGCGCACGAGCACGTGCTGGATCGTGTCCTGATGGAAGAGCGCATCGTAGATCGGCAGCACCGCGCCGCCGGGATATCCGAAGATATGCTCGACACCCTGGTCCTGCAGGGCGCGGACGACCATCTCGGCTCCGGTCATCATCTCGCTCATCGCGCTCGTCCTTCGTGTCGTCGTCCGTGGTCGTGTGACGGTTCGGTTGGGGGGCTGGCGGTGTGTCGGGTCGATCTCGTGGAGACAATAAAAAAGGGCCCGTCGGGGGGCCCTCGTGCGCCATCGCCGGATCGTGCGGGGGTCAGCCCCGCTCCGTCGATGGCGCTCCGATTACGAGAATGATGTTGCGCATGGGATGCGGATCTCGGCTCGAATTGTGCGTGGGACATTAGGGGAAGGCGGCGGCGGGGTCAACCGGCAAAACTGCCGTATTGCGAGGGGCCAAAGTTGGGCCCCGCGCAGGTGGGCCTCCGACCAGGGCGCGTCTCGGTCCATTCTCCTGCGACCGAGCCTGGTCATAAGGAGAAATCAAAGGGAGAAAAAGCCCTGACCCGCACCCCGTGCCTCGACCCACCGCCACCCGTCCATCGAGTTCCGAAACCACGTCACCTGCCGCTTCGCGTAGGCGCGCGTGTCGGCCTGCCCCTTGGCGATCGCGTCCGCGAGCGACATTCGCCCCTCGAGCGCTTCGATCAGCCCCGGCACGCCGTGGGCGCGCATCACCGGGAGCATCGGGTCGAGAGCCCGCGCCGCCAGCGCGGCGACCTCTTCGAGGGCGCCGGCCTCCATCATCGCCAGGAAGCGCGCGTCGATCCGGGCGCGGATCTCGGCCCGGTCGGGTGCGAGGAAGACCTTCTCGACCCCCTCTCCGGAGAGCGGACCGGGCGCCCGTGCGTCCCAGAAGTCCGAGATGGAGCGCCCCGTCGCCGCGTGCACCTCGAGCGCGCGCATCACCCGCAGGCGATCGGACGGGCGCAGCCGCGCGGCGCTCGCGGGGTCGCGCGCGGCGAGGCGCGCGTGCAGCTCCGGCGTCTCGCGCCCCTCGCACGCGGCGCGCACGGCCGCGCGCACGTCGTCCGGGACGGAGGGGATGTCGGAAAGACCTTCCGTCAGCGCCTTGAAATACAGCCCCGTTCCTCCGCAGAAGATCGGCAGGCGCCCCTCGGCCTCGACCTCGGCCAGCACCGCGGTCGCCTCGGTGAGCCAGCGGGCCACCGAGTGGTTCGTCGCGCCGTCCACGTGCCCGTAGAGCCGGTGCGGGGCTGCGGCCTCCTCCTCCTTGGCCGGGCGCGCGGTGAGCACCCGCAGGTCGCGATAGACCTGCATGGAATCGGCGTTGATCACCACGCCGTCGCGGCGCCGGGCGACGTCGAGCGCCAGCGCCGACTTGCCGGACGCGGTCGGGCCTGCGATGAGAAGGGCCCTCACGGCCATCAGCCTCCTTCGACGAACCTCGCGGATCGCACGCCATGACGCATGTCGCAACCCTCGTCGCCGGCCCCGGCGTTCGTCTCGAAACGCCGCATGTGGACCGCGCCATGGCGATGCTGCCGGGGGGGGAGGCGCGCACGCTCTCCGACGGGCGCGCGGCGGACCTCCTCTTCTCGCCGGGCCCGCTCGAGGATCCCAACGTCGCGCCCCTCGGGGAGGCCGTGCTCCTCTCGGACTACCGCAACGCCATCGCGGAGGCCATCGACGCCGCAGCCGCGCGGATCGACGTCGTGGTCCAGCCGGTCCGCCATCGTCGCAAGCGGCTGTTCCTGGCGGACATGGATTCGACCATGATCGGCCAGGAATGCATCGACGAGCTGGCGGACTACGTCGGGCTCAAGCCCCAGGTCGCCGCGATCACCGAGCGCGCCATGCGCGGCGAGCTGCCCTTCGAGCCGGCGCTGCGCGAGCGCGTCGCGCTGCTCGCCGGCCTGTCAGAGACGATCGTGCCGGAGATCCTCGCCGAGCGCATCCGGCTCACGCCGGGCGGGCGGGCGCTGGTGCGCACCATGCGGGCGCACGGCGCCTACACCTGCCTCGTCTCCGGCGGCTTCACGCTCTTCACCGGGCCGATCTCGCAGGCGATCGGCTTCCACGAGCACCGCGCCAACGTGCTCGTCGTCGAGGACGGCCGGCTCGCGGGGCGGGTCGAGGAGCCGATCCTCGGGCGCGCGGCCAAGTACGCGACCCTCGTCGAGCTGCGCGAGCGCCGGGGCCTCGGCGAGGCCGACACGCTGGCGGTCGGCGACGGCGCGAACGACCTCGCCATGCTCGGCGAGGCGGGGCTCGGCGTCGCCTACCACGCCAAGCCCGCGGTGGCGGAAGCCGCCGCCGCGCGGATCGACCACGCGGACCTGCGGGCGCTGCTGTACGTGCAGGGGTATGCGGACGGGGAGATCGTGGGGGAGTGATCGCGGCGGCGGCGCACGACGTTTCCACCGGCGTGCGTGGACGCGCGCGCTCCGCGCACGCTGAGCACACCCCCGAGGTTCTAGGCCCTGGGCCCGCTTCGCGACCCGGGGTGGCAGGGGCGAGCGGCGTGGGTACGCCCCGCGCTACCCCTCGTCCGTCTCCACCGGGCAATCGTCCCGGCTGCCCCATTCCGCCCACGAGCCGTCGTAGAGGGCGCGGGCGGGGCGGCCGATCTCGGCGAGCGCCAGCGAGAGGATCGCGGCGGAGACGCCCGAGCCGCAACTCGTGATCACGGGCTTGGCCGGATCGACGCCCGCCCGCGCCAGCGCCGCGCGGATCGTCTCGGCGTCGGCGAGGCGGCCGTCGCGCAGGATCTCGGAGAAGGGGACGTTGAGCGCGCCGGGCATCCGCCCCGCGCGCACGCCTGGGCGCGGCTCCGGCGTGCGGCCGGCGAAGCGGTCGGCGGGGCGGGCGTCGACCACCTGGGCGGAGCCGGTCTCGAGCGCGCGGCGCACGTCGGCGAGGTCCGCCACGGCGGAATGGTCGAGCCGGGGCGTGAAGGTCGCCTTCGCCCGGGGGCGAGCCGGCCCCTCCTCGACGGGGAGCCCCGCGGCCGTCCAGGCGGGGAAGCCGCCCTCCAGGATCGAGACGTCGGGGGCGCCGAAGGTGCGGAAGGTCCACCAGACGCGCGGCGCGGCGAACAGGCCCGCACCGTCGTAGACGACGATGTGCATGCCGTCGCCGATGCCCATCGCGCCCACGGCCGCGGCGAAGGCCTGCGGCGAGGGGAGCATGTGGGGGAGGTCCACGCTCTCGTCGCGCACCGCGTCGATGTCGAAGCGCACGGCGCCGGGGACGTGTGCCGCGAGGAACTCGGCCTGCGGGTCTCGGCTCATCGTCGGCAGGTACCAGGAGGCGTCGACGACGACGAGGCCGGGGGCGCCGAGGCGCTCGGCGAGCCAGGCGGGCGTGACGAAGGGCGTGTCTGTCATCGGGCGCTCCTGTGAAACGCGCCGACTTTAGCCGGCATCGTCGGCGAGGGCGATACGGACGCGACGGTTCTGCTTGCCCTTCTTCTGGACGTCGGTGACGAGCACGCGCCCGATCTCGCTCGTGCGCTTCACGTGCGTGCCGCCGCAGGGCTGGAGGTCGATGTCGCCGATGGCGACGAGGCGCACGCGGCCCGCGCCGCGCGGCGGCTTCACCGACATCGTCTTGACGAGGCTCGGGTTGGCGTCGAGCTCGGCGTCGGAGATCCAGCGCTCGGAGACCGGCGCGTCGCGCGCGATCAGCCCGTTGAGCGTGTCCGCGATCTCGTCCTTGTCGAGCCCGGCCTCCGGCAGGTCGAAGTCGAGCCGCCCGTCGCCGTCGCCGATGGCGCCGCCGGTGACGGGGTAGGGCAGGACGACGGAGAGGAGGTGGAGCGCCGTGTGCACGCGCATGCGCTTGTGGCGGACGTCCCAGTCGATCTCGGCGACGACGTCCTCCCCCACCAGGTCGTCGCCGACGCCGGGCGCGTCGGGCGCCGGGACGTGGGCGATGGCGCTGCGGTCCTCGCCGTAGACGGCGTTGGCGACGGGAATCGCCGTGCCGTCCTGCCGGAGAAGCCGGCCGACGTCGCCGGGCTGGCCGCCGCCCTGGGCGTAGAAGATGGTGCGATCGAGCACGATGCCCATCTCCGTCACCGCCACGACGCGGGCGGTGGTGCGGGTGAGATAGGCGTCGTCGCGGAACATCGGCTCGGTCACGGTCTCGTCTCCTCGTGATTGGAGCGCCGCACGCTAGAAGCGCCGCGAGAGGCTGGCAAGCATCGGGCGGCGTGAATGCAACGCTCTTCGTCGATGTGCGCGCATCCGCGCCGCCCGCGAGGGGTGACGCCGTCGCCCTCGGTCGTGCTAAAGGAGACGCGTCGCCGGAATACTCGCGTCACGAAGCCCGCGGAACACGCATGAACGACGCCGCCCCCAACGCCGAAGCCGCCCTCGTCGCCCGTCTGGTCGAGCGGCTCGGCGAGGCCAGCGTGGTCTCGACGCTCGCCGACATCGAGCCGCACCTCGTCGAGAGCCGCGGGCTCTATCGCGGCCACGCGCTCGCGGTCGTGCGCCCCAAGGACGTCCACGAGGTCTCCTTCGTGCTGGCGCAATGCGCGGCGGCGGGCGTTCCGGTCGTGCCGCAGGGCGGCAATACCGGGCTCGTCGGCGGCGGCGTGCCGCATGGCGGGGTCGTGCTGTCGCTCGCGCGGCTCAACGCCATCCGCGCCCTGGATCCGCTCAACGCCACGATCACCGTGGAGGCGGGCGTGACGCTGAGGTCCATCCAGGACGCGGCGGACGCGGCGGACCGGCTGTTCCCCCTCTCGCTCGCCTCAGAGGGCACCTGCCAGATCGGCGGCAACCTCGCGACCAACGCCGGCGGCACGGGCGTGCTGCGCTACGGGAACGCCCGCGACCTCGTGCTCGGCCTCGAGGTCGTGCTCGCCGACGGGCGGATCTGGAACGGCATGAAGGGCCTGCGCAAGGACAACACGGGCTACGATCTCAAGCACCTGTTCATCGGCTCGGAGGGCACGCTCGGCGTGATCACGGCGGCGGTGCTCAAGCTCTACCCCAAGCCCAAGGCCAAGGTGACGGCCTTCCTCGGCTGCGAGGGGCCGCACGCGGCGCTGAAGGTGTTCGAGCGCCTGCGCGAGGAGGCGGGGGACCAGCTCACCGCCTTCGAGTACATTCCCCGTTTCGGCCTCGAGCTCGTCCTGAAGCACGCCGACGGGGTCACCCGGCCGCTCCAGGGCGACCACGCGGCCTACGCCCTCGTCGAGCTGTCCTCGCCGCGGGCGGACGCGCAGCTCGAGGGCCTGATCGAGACCGTGCTCGGCGGCGCCATCGAGGACGGGCTCGTGGAGGATGCGACGATCGGCGCGAGCGAGGCGCAGAACGCGGCCTTGTGGAAGCTGCGCGAGATGCTCTCCGAGGTGCAGGGCCGCGAGGGCGGCTCGATCAAGCACGACGTCTCGGTGCCGGTCTCGCGGGTCGCGGACTTCATCGTCGAGGCGTCGGAGGCCTGCGAGGCGGCGATGGAGGGCATCCGCGTCTGCGCCTTCGGCCATTTCGGCGACGGCAACATCCACTTCAACCTCTCCCAGCCCGTGGGCATGGAGAAGGCGGCGTATCTCGGCGAGTGGGAGCGCTTCAACCGCATCGTCCACGACATCGTCCACGCCTACGACGGCTCCATCGCCGCCGAGCACGGCGTGGGGCTCATCAAGCGCGACGAGCTCGTGCTCTACAAGGACGCGGTGGCGCTCGAGACGATGCTGGCGATCAAGGCCGCGCTCGACCCGCGCGACATCCTCAACCCCGGCAAGGTCGTGGCGCTCTCGCCCGAGGCGCCGGCCGCATTGCCTGGTCGCTGACCCGGAAACCGCTCCCATGACCGCCCCCATGCCAGAGAAGACCATCGACATCCTCTCCATCGGCGAGCCGCTGATGGAGCTCGCCGAGACCGAGCGCGGGGGCGAGCGGCTCTACGCGCCGGGGTTCGGCGGGGACTGCTCCAACGTCGCCGTCGCCGCCGCGCGGCTCGGCGCCCGCTCCGCCATGGCGACCGCCGTGGGGGAGGACACGTTCGGGCAGGCCTTCCTCGACCTTTGGGCGCGCGAGGGCGTCGACGCGTCCGCGGTGATCCGCCGGCCGGGGCAGCGCACCGGCGTCTACTTCATCAGCTACGGGCCCGACGGGCACGACTTCAGCTACTACCGCCAGGGCTCGGCGGCGAGCCTCATGACTCCCGCCGAGCTGCCCGCGGACGCGATCGCGCGGGCGCGGATCGTCCACGCGTCGGGGATCAGCCAGGCGATCTCGCCGTCCTGCACCGACATGGTGTTCGCGGCGATGAGCGCGGCGAAGACCGCGGGCGCGCTCGTCTCCTACGACACGAACCTGCGCCTGCGGCTGTGGCCCCTCGACCGCGCCCGCGCCATCGTCCAGGCGGCGGCGGCCATGGCCGACATCGTGCTGCCGGGCCACGACGACGCGCGCCTGCTCACCGGGCTCGACCGGCCCGAGGACATCTGCGACGCCTACCTGCGGCTCGGCGCCGGCGTCGTCGCGCTCACGCTCGGCAAGGACGGCGCGATGATCGCGACCGGCGACGGGAAGACGGTGATCCCTGCTCGCCCCGTGACGGCGGTGGACGCCACCGGGGCCGGCGACGCATTCGACGGCGCCTTCCTCGCGGACTACGTGCTGCACAAAGACCCCGTCCGCGCCGGCGCCTTCGCGAACGCCGCGGCGGCGCTCTCGGTGCGCGGCTACGGGGCGGTCGGGCCGCTGCCGACGCGGGTGGAGGTGGAGGCGTTCGTCGCGCAGGGGTGAGGCACTCGTGCATAGACGAGCTCTCCAGCGCGGCACCGTTCCTCCCGAGTATCGGCCGCGTTCCGCACAACCCCACGAACGTCGGTCGTAGATGCGGCAGCCCAAGAGCAACTATAAACCGCATATGTAGAAATTCCGACCATGACCACATTTAACGAAGTTTATAGGCGGAACCGCCAAAAAGGACCCGAAGCCGGCAATTCGGTGGACCGTCGAGGCGGACATGGCGACCCAGATCAAGCCCACCCAACGTGAAATCCTGTTCGACGCCGCGGATCTCATCGTCTCCAAGACGGATCTGAAAGGGCGCATCACATATGCGAACCGGACTTTCTGCGACATCTCCGGTTACAGCGAGGCCGAGGTGATCGGCCAGCCGCACGCGATGATCCGGCATCCGGACATGCCGCGGGTGGTGTTCAAGATCCTCTGGGACGCGATCCTCGCCGGCCGCGAGGTGTTCGCCTACGTGAAGAACATGACCAAGGCCGGGGACCATTATTGGGTCTTCGCCCACGTGACGCCGTCCTTCGATGGCGCGCGCCGGGTCACCGGCTTCCATTCGAACCGCCGCCTGCCCAGCCGGGCCGCGCTCGCGAAGATCGAGCCGCTCTACCGCGAGCTCGTGGGCCTCGAGGCGTCGCACCGGAACGGCAAGGAGGCGGTGGCCGCCTCCAGCGCCCACCTCAACGCACTCGTCGCCGGCAAGGGGCAGGACTATGACCGCTTCGTCTTCTCTCTCTAAGGCCGCGATCGGGCTCGCGCTGGCGGGCGTCGGCGGTGCGGGTCTCGCCTTCACCGGGCCGGTGCTCGGCTCGACGACGGCGCTCGGCTTCGGCGTCCTGACGCTCGCCGGGCTCGGGCTCTCCGGCTGGATGCTGAGCCGGGTCCACGCCGCGCTCTCGCGCACGACGGACGTCGTGCGCAGGGTCGGGCGGGGCGACTTCGAGGCGCGCCTCGTCGGCATCCGCGAGGGCGGTGGGCTCGGCGCGCTGATGCACCAGGTCAACGACAGCACCGACCGCATCGACGCCTTCGTGCGCGAGGCGGCCGCATCGATGTCCGCGGTGAGGGACAACAAGTACTTCCGACGGATTCTTCCCGATGGCCTCGAAGGAGCGCTCGGTGGTGCCGCGACGACGATCAACGAGGCGACCGCGGTGATCGAGGATCGCGTCGCGGCCTTCAACGCCTCGACCGCCTCCTTCGAGGAAGCGATCGAGGCGATCGTGCGCACGCTGGGCGACGCCTCGCGCACGATGGGCGAGATGGCGGCCGGCATGGAAACCGGCGCGGCGACGACGAACGAGCGCGCGAGCGCGGTCGCGGCGGCGTCCGAGGAGATGTCCATCTCGGTCGAGACGGTGGCCTCTGCGGCGACCGAGCTCTCGGCCTCCGCGCAGGAGGTCGTCGACGAGGCGCAGCGCTCGGCCGACCGCGCGCGCCAGGCGGTCGCCCGCGCGAGCGAGACCCAGGCGATCGTCGTCGGCCTCTCGGGCGCGGCGGAGCGGATCGGCAAGGTGGTCGAGCTGATCAACGCCATCGCCGACCAGACGAACCTGCTCGCGCTGAACGCGACGATCGAGGCAGCCCGCGCCGGCGAGGCCGGCCGCGGCTTCGCGGTCGTGGCGGCGGAGGTGAAGACGCTGGCCGGCCAGACCGCGAAAGCGACCGAGGAGATCGCCTCCCAGGTGGGCGAGCTTCAGTCCGCGACGTCCGGCGCCGTCGACGCCATCACGGAGATCGGCCGTCTCATCGGGGAGATCGACACGGCCTCCTCCCAGATCGCCAACGCCATCGCCTCGCAGACGGCGGCGACGGCGGAGATCGCGCGCAACACCGAGCAGGCCTCCGAAGGGACGCGGAACGTCACCGAGAACATCCACGGCGTGTCGGAGAACGTGCAGGGGTCGCGCAAGACCGCGAGCGCCGTCCTCGCCGCCGCCGGCGAGGTGGAGGCGCAGGGGCGCCGCCTCGGGGAGGAGGTCCGCGCCTTCCTCGTCTCGCTCCGACGCGGACCCATGGAGCGGCGAGAGGACGAGCGCGACGCGGCGTGAGGGCGTGGCGCCGCCTCTCGGGTGGTCGACGGCTCGCGGAGCCGGCGGGCGGGAGCATCTCGAGGGCGGCGGCCGCGGCCGCGTCGGTTCGCTGCGCGGCGAGGCCGCATGGTTCCGGCTCGGCAGCGCGCACCGTGGGCGAACGGCCACGCTCTGCGTGCGTTGTCGCGCTGTCCCCGCGACCGAGGAGAGCGCATGGCCGCCGAGCTGCCGCAGACCGATGACCGTCCCCCCTACGTCCAGCCGCCGATCGAGGATTACGCGATCATCGGCGATTGCCACGGCGCCGCGCTGGTCTCCCGCGCGGGCGCGATCGACTGGCTCGCGCTCCTGCGCCTCGACGACGACCCGACCTTCTTCCGCCTGCTCGACGGCGGCGAGAGGGGCGACCACGGCGGCGGAGCCTGGGAGATCCTGCCCGACGGCGTGCGCGAGGTCCGCCGCGCTTATGTCGATCGCACCAACGTGCTGCGCACGACCTTCGTCTGCGAGACGGGCGTGCTCGAGGTCACGGACTTCATGCCCGTGGGCCGGACCCGCGCGGCCAAGGCTCACGACTACGTCGACCTCAACGCGCCGGGCTGGCTCGTGCGCCGTCTCGCCTGCGTCGAGGGGCGTGTCGGCGTCACCAGCCGGTTCTCGCCGCGCGGGCCGGGCTTCTCCAAGGCGCCGCTCGATCTCGTGGTGGAGGAGGGGCGCATCGCCGCGCGCGGCGGGCTGATGCTCTGGTGCGGCGGCGAGATCGCGCTCGACGAGGGCGGCGCGGCGATCCGCCACGAGATCGCCGAAGGCGAGTCGATCGCCACCGTCCTCACCCATGTCATGCCGCTCTCAGACCCGCGCGAGCGGGTCGATCACCTCTTCGAGGTGACCTGCGCCTTCTGGCGCGAATGGGCCGCCTACGTGCGCTACCGCGGGCCCTACGCCGAGCAGGTCACGCGCTCGGCGCTGGCGCTCAAGTGCCTGACCTACGCGCCGACCGGCGCCCTCGTCGCTGCGGCGACGACCTCGCTGCCGGAGCAGCTCGGCGGCGCACGCAACTGGGATTACCGCTTCTCCTGGCTGCGGGACAGCTGCTTCGCGCTGTTCTCGCTCTCGACGCTCGGCTTCAGCGGCGAGGCGGCGCGGTTCTCCGACTTCCTCACCCGGCGCTGCCTGCGCGAGGGCTCGACGATGCGCATCGTCTACGGCATCGAGGGCCAGCCTTTCCTGCCCGAGCGCGACCGCGACGACCTCGCCGGCTATCGCGGCGCGCGGCCGGTGCGCACCGGCAACGAGGCGGCCGAGCAGCGCCAGCTCGACGTCTTCGGCGAGGTGCTCGACTGGGCCGACCTGCGGCTCGCGCTCGGAGCCGATCTCGGCGCGGACGAGCGCGCGCTGATGGGCTCCATCGCCGACCACGTCTGCCGGACCTGGCACCAGCCCGACCAGGGTCTGTGGGAGATGCGCTCCGGGCCGCAGGACTTCGTGCAGGGCAAGGCCATGGCCTGGGTGACCCTCGACCGCGCCGCGAAGATCCTCGGCGACCGCCCGCTCTGGCGCGAGAACCGTGAGGCGATCCTCGCTGCCATCCTGGAGAAGGGCACGGCGGGTGATCCGCCCCACCTCACGCAGGCCTTCGGCACGCAGGCGGTGGACGCCGCGCTCCTGCAGGTGCCCCTGCTCGGCCTGCCGATCGACACGCGGATCCTCGGCGAGACCGTCCGCCGGGTGGAGGCCGAGCTGAAGGTCGACGACCTCGTCTACCGCTACCGCGGCGAGGACGGGCTCGAGGGCGCCGAGGGCGCCTTCATGATCACGAGCTTCTGGCTGGTGGAGGCCTACCTCACGGTGGGGCGCGGGGAGGAGGCGCGGGCGCTGTTCGAGCGGCTGCTCGCGCGCGCCAACGACGTCGGGCTCTACGCCGAGGAGGTCGACCCGAAGACCGGCGGCTTCCTCGGCAACTTCCCGCAGGCCTTCACGCACCTCTCGCTGATCTCGAGCGCCGCGCTCCTGCACCTCTACGAGATCGGCGGGGCGGAGGCGATCCGCGGCACCAACGCCGACCGGGCCCGCGCGCTGGTGGGGGCGACCGAAGGCGTGAAGGCACTGCTCTACGCGCTCGTGCGCAACCGTTCCGTGAAGCTCTTCTCCTCGCGCAAGAGCGTGCTCGCGCTCGACTGATCCCGTCCGCGAGCCCGCACCTGCGTCCGCGAGGCTTCCCTTCGCGGCCGGAAAAGCCATATGGAAAGACGAAGGAGAGCCGAGGCTCGTGCCCGTGCGGGCCCGGGCGCTGCGAGAAGGATCACCCTTGAGCTCACGTCTCGAAGCCGCCGCCGGCGCCGACGCCCTCGACGCCGGCACGTTCCGCGACGCGATGAGCCGCGTGCCGGGCGCCGTGCACGTGGTGACGACGCGCGGGCCGAGCGGGCGCGCCGGCTTCACCGCGACCGCCGTCACCGCCGTCTCGGACCATCCGCCGACGCTGCTGGTGTGCGCCAACGCGGGCAGCGAGAGCACGCAGGCGTTGGTGGCGAACGGGGTGTTCTGCGTCGGCACGCTCGCCTGGGACGACGAGCCGCTGGCCAACGTCTTCGCCGGGCGCGCGGAGCTGCGCGGCGAGGCGCGCTTCGGCCAGGGGGTCTGGACGACGCTCGCGACCGGCGCGCCCGTGCTCGAGAGCGCGCTCGTCGCCTTCGATTGCCGGCTCGTCTCCGCGGAGATCGTCGGCACGCACCATGTCGTGATCGGCGAGGTGGTGGACCTGCGGGTCGGCCGGCACGCGCGCGCACTCGTCTATCGCGAACGCGCCTTCCACGGGCTCTGACCCGCCTATTCCGCCGCGTCGCTGCGCCCGCGGAGCTCGCGCAGGGCTTCCATCTCGCGCCGCAGCGCGCGGATCTCGTCGAGGAGGGTCGCGTTGACGTCCTGCATGGCGCTGGCCGCCGCGGCGACCTCGACGCTCGCCGCCTGGTCCGCCGCCCGCTCGGCCTCGCGCTGCGTCTTCGTCTCCTCCTCGTGGACGGCCTGCATGGCCGAGACCACGATGCCGATGAAGAGGTTGAGCACGGTGAACGTGGTCACCACGATGAAGGGCACGAAGAACGCCCAGGCGTAGGGGTAGACCTCCATCACCGGTCGCACGATGCCCATCGACCAGCTCTCCAGCGTCATCACCTGGAAGAGCGTGTAGGCGGAGGCCGCGATCGAGCCGAACCAGTCCGGGAAGGAGGCGCCGAACAGCTTCGTCGACATCACGGCGAAGACGTAGAACACGAGCGTGAGCAGCACGATCACCGACCCCATCCCCGGCAGCGCCCCGACCATCGCGCCCACGACCCGGCGCAGCGAGGGCACCATGCTGACGAGGCGAAGCAGGCGCAGCACGCGCAGCGCGCGCAGAACGGAGAACGCGCCGGTCGCCGGCACCAGCGCGATGGCCACGACGGTGAAGTCGAACACGTTCCAGGCGTTGCCGAAGAAGCGCAGCCGGTGCACCGCGAGCCGCGCCGCGATCTCGACGACGAACACCGCGAGGATCGCCTTGTCGAGCAGGAGCAGCGCCGGCCCGATCCGCTCCATCACCGCGGGCACGGTCTCGAGGCCCAGCGTGACGGCGTTGACGAGGATGAGGACCATGATCACCCGCTCGGTGTGGCGGGATTCGACGAGGGATTTCAGGCGGTCCACGGGGGCGGGTCTCCGATGCGCCGGGGAGCGGGCGCGGCATCGGGGGAAGTGCGCATACGGCGGCGGTTCGTCAAGCGGGGAGGGGCTCGCCGATGCCGTGGCTTCGTGTTGACCCCCGCCGGCGATGCGCTTAATCAGGTGCCGCGGGAGCGCGTAGCTCAGCTGGTAGAGCAACGGACTTTTAATCTGTAGGTCCTGGGTTCGAGCCCCAGCGCGCTCACCACAAACCCTTACAGAATATTGGATTTCAGGTCGCCGACAGATTGTGTGCTACCTGAGAGATCCTTGCGGAAGCACCGCGGAAGCACCGGAGCGAATTGTGCTTCCTGGCGTGCTCGTGTGACGAATCCTCCCCTCCAGGTCCCGCCCATGCCCGATGCAAGCCCCACGCCGCCTTGCACCGTCCGCGCGCTCGAGGAGGCGTTCGTCGTGGTCGACGCCGCAGGCCGCTCGGTGGCGTACGTCTACTGGGCAGACGGCGCCCGGCGATCAGCGACGGGCCGATGGTCCGAAGGGGAGGCCCGGGTGATAGCCGAGCGGATCGCACGCGGGTTCACGCTCGCGGGGGAGAAGCGGACGGGGTGAGGGCGCCTGCATCGCATTCGCGAATGCCCGCGGGAAGGGCATTTGCTCCCCGATTCGGGGAGCGGAATCTGGGAAATTCCCAGGATAACCGCCCGGACCTGCATTGCTGTAACGACAACGGAGATCGGGTTTTCGCCCGATCCGGCGAGAACCTGCGCGGTCGTTTCGACCGTGGAGACCTGCCCCCAGATTTGGGGAGAGCCCCGTAACGGAGACACGGGACCTGCATCCCCGTAACGGAGACGCCTCCATGACGGAGGTGCAGGTCTCGCATGAAGGAGGCGCAAGGTACCTGTATCATGCAGATACCTTTCGGCCGGTGGGACATCCCCGCAATTCTGCGGGGATGCGACGTGCGCGCAATTTTGCGCAGACGTTCGGGGAGCCCTCAGATCTGAGGAATGGGGGTGTCCTCAGAACTGAGGAGACACCCGCAACGAAGAACCCCGCCGCGGCGAGCCGGGCGGGGCGGGTGACAGGTCTGCGTCAGAGGTAGCCCTCAGGCTCGCGGTCGCAGTCCGGCTCGAAGTCGTCCTCGTGCTCGCGATCGTCGCCGGGCGTGTGGCAGCCGTAGCAGTCCTCACACACCGTCGCCGCGAGATAGGGCTCGGTGTCCGGGTCCCCGTCCAGGTCGTCGAGAACCGCCATCATGCGCTCGATGTGCGCCTCGATGCGGGCGCGCACCTCCGGACCGATCGGACGCGCGAGGGCGTCGAGGTCGAGATCAGCGGGCCACGGGCGCATGGCCGGCCTCCATCTCGGCGATGAGACGGCGCGCCTCGGCCCAGCTCTCCCGGCGCACCGCACGCGAGATCAGCGCCTCGCTGGCGAGCGTTTCCTCATGCAAGGCATGCAGGCGCTCCTCAGCGGTGTAGCAGATGTGGTCGAGGAACTCCTGCAGGTCGGAGAGCATCGTCGCCGCGACGTGGTGGGTGCCGATGACCTTGGCCTCGCCGACGCACATGCCGATGGGCGTGTGGAGCGTCTCGGCCGCGAGGTTCATGCCTTCGATCACGGCGAGAAGATGCTTCGGATCGGAGATCACCTCGACGCGGCGCGGGAGATCGCCGAGGCGTGCTTGCACCACGCGAAGGGCTTCGTACTCCGTGGGGTAGCGGCTGTCCTCGCGGTTGCGCACGCGCTCCAGGCGGGCGTCTTCCTCGGCGGCGGTGTTGCGCGCGAGCTCGTCGAGCACCTGCGCCAGCGGCTTGCGGCCGGCCTTCTTGACGCGCTCGGCGAGCACGTCGCGATAGGACGGCTCGCCGGCTGGCGGGAGGAACCTGTCGAGATTGTGTGCACCGCGGCGGGCGGCGACGATGAGCGGCCGGAGACGGTCGTCGGTCACGTCACTGTCGCGCAGGCACCCGCGCATGCTGTCGACGAGCGCGATGGCGGTGTCGAGGAGCGCCGCCACGTCCGCCCCGTCGCAAGGCTCGACGCTCGCCATCGCCTGTTCGATCGCCTTCAGGCGGGCATCGATGGCGTCGACGAGATCGTCGGTGTCGTCGCCGGCCTCGGCGATCGCCAGGCGCCCGCGGGCGTGCTCGACCTTCCATGCCTTCGCGAGGGCGATGATCGGGCTCTCGTCGGGCTTGCGGGCCACGCCGCCGAGCGTGAACGGCGGGAGCGTCCCCACCGCGGGAAGGACCTGGAAGGCGAGTTGCGGATCGATGCCGCGCGGGGCGGCGGGTGTGGTATCGGTCGAGGTAGCCATGCGTGATCTCCTACGGATCGTGTGTGGTCAGGGCTGGCGGGGTGTTGCGAGCACCTTGTCAGCCCGCGTCGTTTCTGACATCGTAAACCTAGCCACGAGAAAGCAGGTTGTCAATGTCGGAAACACCGAAGAGCCGAGGCGGTCGCCCGCGGGTGGATGCAACGCCGATCACGGTGCGCGTCCCGCCGGACATGCTCGCGCCCCTCGACGTCGCCCTGTCTTCGCAGCCGGACCCGAAGCCGTCGCGCCCGGAGATGATCCGCCGCGCCCTTGGGGAGTGGCTGCGCGAGCGCGGGTTCGCCGATCAAGGGTCGAAGCGCTGATGCCCACACGTGACGAATGCAAGCAAGCGATCATGTCACTCGTAAGCGTCTGGGCGAGCGAGCGGAGGCTCGTGCCGGAAGAGCATCCGAGTTTCACTTCGTTTTACGAGTGGATAACGGACAGGCACCCTGAATACTTGCGGTTCCGAAGTCGCGCAGGCGTGAGATACGACGTCGAGCATTGGTTCGATGACGCACTTGGACAGTCGTGGCGAAATTGACTGCAGGCCCGTCGCGGGGCTATCCGCGAGCGACGGTGCGAACGCCAGGGCCGAACCGCCCGGCCGCGGGGATGAACTCGACGTGGACGCCGCGAAGCGATCGGGCGATGACGCGGCGATCCCCCACGCTCTTCCCGCTCTCATCGCCGGCGAGGGCTCGGCGCGCGCGGGCAACGGGGATGCCGGCTTCCGCGGCGACGCGCTTCACGTCCCAGCCGAGCAGCACGAGAGCGGCGGCGAACTGCTCCAGCGCGGGGGGCACATAGTCGTCTTCGGGGATGGCGGCGGCGCGGGGCATGGCGGGGTTCCTCATGATCATCATGGTGACGGGGAAGGCGCGCCCGGCGCGGCCTCTGCATGAGGCGTCGGGCCGGACGCGCGGGCATCGGCACGGGGCCGATCTTCGGAGAGCACGAGCGCGAGGGTGGCGGCTTCACCCGCTCGCCGGGCGGCGTAGGCGAGAAGCGCCGCGGTCTCGACGTCCCGCGCCTGGGATCGCAGCCGGTCCGCCTCGCGCTCGACCGCGGCGGCAACGATCCGGCGGGCCTCGGCTGGCGTCATCGTGCTCTCGTGGAAGGGGAGGCCGTCCCGACGCACCCTCACACCGGGACGGCCCTTGCCGGGGCGCCATGACACGCCCGGCGCGCGCGGGCGGAGACCCCTGGACCCGGGACCCGCGCGACCTGTGGAGGCGCCCCCGGCGAGCGCATCTGAAACCCGACCGGGGACGCCACGGCGCACGAACCGATTCGATCCGCACGCCGATCTCGTGATCAGGCGGCGACGGCCGAGGCGGCGCTCGTGCCCTTCGAGCCCTTGCGCCAGAAGAACGCGGCCGGGCTCCCGACCTTCACCACGTCGGCGGCGTCGAGCGCCGGGAGGTTCACGGCGTCGACGAGCGTGGATGCGCGGTTGACGCTCGGCGTCCCGTCCGCGTTGAGCACCGCGCCGTTCTCGGTCACGCCGCGCACGACGGTCTCGACGGGGGCGATCCACGGCTTGCCGTCCGGCCGGGCCTCGCGATTGATGCGGGACACCTCGGCGTCGCTCGCCGCGACCCGCGCGAGGGCCTTGGCGATGCGCTGCGCGGCCTCCGGGTAGACCTTGCGCAGCTCTTCCGCCGCGGCGTCCCGCTCGGCGAGCGCGGCCTCGTAGGCGGCGAGACGTGCGGCCTCGGCCTCGCGCGCCTCGGCGCGGGCGAGCGCGGACTCGAGCGCCTGGACGGCGACCACGAGACGCTCGGCGTCGAAGTCGGCATCGGCGATCTTCGCGCGCGCCGCCTTCACCTCGGCGGCGGGCGTCGTCGGGTGCATCGCCATCGCCCGGAGCTTGTCCTTGAGGCCGGCGAGCCGGGCGGCTTCGCCGCGGGCGGCCTGCAGGACGTCGCGCACGTCTTCGGCGGTGGGCGAGCTCGCCGTGAGGATGGCGGCGATGCGGTCGGAAATCGGGGTCGTGGTCATGGTGGGGTCTCCTGTGGTTCGGGTGATCAGCGGCGCCAGGCGTTCGACAGGTCGTCGCGGCCGGCGTCGTAGGCGGCATCCGCGCGGGCCTGCGCGATCGTCGTGGCGTCCGCGTGCCGTGCGTCCCGGAGACCCTGCGTCGCGCCCTTGAGCACGCTGTGGACCGTCTCCAGCCACGCGAGCGCGGCTTCCTTCCCGCGGAACTCGGCTTCCAGCTCCGCGGGCGTCCCGGCGATCTGACCGCGGGCGGCGAATTGCCGATCCCGCTCGAGGCCCACGCGGATCGTGGCATGCGCGATCTCGACCGCGTGCATGATCGATTCGGCCTCGGCGCGGTTCGGAACGGCGGCAAGCCGGCGGGCGATATCCTGAAGCTCTTCGGTCACGACGCCCGGCGGCACCGTCGCCGGCAGGCTCCCGACCTTCGCGAGGTCGGCGACGGTGAGCCGGTCGCCGGCGAAGCTCGGCGCGGCGTCGGCCATCATCATGCGGCGGCCGATCGTGAAGCCGTCGCGCAGCGCGCCGCGCCCGTCGAGAGCTTCGGTCGCGTCGCATTCGGTTCCGTTGGGGCGGCGGTACATCGGAGCGTCTCCGTTCTCAGGCGGCGAGCGCCGCGGGCGTGGTGGCGTCGCGCGCGGCGTCGTAGGCGACGCGCAGCGTGGGGATGGCGTCGGTGAGCATCCGCGCGCGCCACGCCAGGATGTCGGCGCGCTCGCGTGCGCGCGCCCGGAACGCGTGTTCCTCGCGTTCGTCGGCGGCGAGACGCCGATCCTGTGCGGCTTGCTTCGCAAGATCCTCGGCCTCGACGCGGATGCTCTCGGCGAGCGCGGCGATCTCGACGGCGGCGAGCGCGACGGCGGTGGCCTGTGCGATCCGTTCTGCGAGGTCCTTCGTCACGGCATTGCTCCCGATAATCGTGCAAATCGTCAGTGGCGCGTCGCATCCGCAGGCGGGGCGAAGAACGCCGCCTCCGTCGCTTCCGCGAGCCCGTCGAGGTAGCCCGCGGCATAGTCGAGGAAGCCGCGCTCGGCGTCGGGACGGGCCACGGTGGCGGCGGTGATCGCGTCGCGGATGATCAGCGCGAGGGCGATCGTCCGGCCGGGGTCCGATTGCCGGCGAAGGCGGGCGGCGAGTGCGCGCAGCTCGGCGGGGCTCTCGGGAAGGGCGAGCGTCATCATGAGCCGCCTCCCCAAGAATGCCGCCGCACCTCGTGCGTGATGGCCTGGCGCATGGCGCCCGTGTCGACGAGCGGATTCGACGAGCCCTTCGCCGCGATCGTCGAGGGTGCGTTCGGCGGGTCGCGCAGGTCGGTGATGCTCTGCTGGACGTCACCCGTCGCCAGGATGCCCAGCCGGTTGAGAGCGGTGGGGAGCGACGTCGTGCCCAGCAAGAGGCCCTCCAGCGATCGGCCGAGAAGGCGCATGTAGCGGGCGCGGCCGTCGCGCATGGCGTTGCGGAATGCGGGCCGCTCGGGTTGGCGCGACGTACCGAATTCCGAGTAGGTCAGTTTCATCAGCTGCTCGGGATCGGAGCCCCGCGGAAGCCCCACGGCGACCGCGTTCGGCGCGCTCTTCGCTGCGCGCAGGCGCCGTTCGATCGCGTCGAGCCCGCCGTTTCGGATCTCGCGGCGCACGGCTGCCGTGGCGATGATCATCCTCGCCCCCTCACGGTGTCGCGGGCGCCGGCGCGTTGCGCCCGAACGCTCGCGTGTCATCGATCGCCGCGCGCACCGTCCGGCCGATGTCGCCGGCCTCGCGCGTCGGAGCGTGCACATGGATGTCTCCGACCCTCGTCGAGTAGTCGTTGTGCACCGCGGCCGACCGCGCCATGCCGGCGATGGCTTCCATGCTGCGGTCGTGTGGGGTGACGAAGCCGGAACCGCCGGGCGTGAACAGCTCGGGACCGCGCTCGCCAACGAGGTAGGTCCCGCCGCCGCGGACCGGGCCGCCCGCCGCGCGGGCGCCGTCCACCGCGGGCTCGGCGTCGCCACCGCCGCCGCCGCCGCCGAATCCGAACCACGAGCGCGGATCGGGGAAAAGCGATCGGAACCACGAGGCGATGGAACCGCCGAGCGACTTGAGCCCTTCGAAGATCCCGGTTCCGATCGTGACGCCGAGCGCCGTCCAGTCCACCTCGCCGAAAGCGACGGACATCTCTTCGAAGAAGCCGTTGACGAAGTCCCGGACGGCCCCACCGATCGCGAGCAACCCGGCCACGATGATCGCGCCGATCGCGGCCCAGTCTGCGCCGCCGGCGGACGTCGACATGCTGTCGAAGAGCTGCGCGATGAAGTCGATGCCGGCGAGCATGGCCTGCGCAACCGATGCGCCGACCTGAGTCCAGTCCACGGCCTGAATCTGCGCGGTGAGCCCGGACACCCATTCGGCGATCCACTCACCTGCCCCTGCCATTCCCGCACCGATGCCGGCCGCGATCGCCGTGCCGAGCGTAGTCCAGTCCGTCCCTTCCCAGAAAGCGAGGATCCGATCCTTGGCGGCAGCGAACACCGCCTCGAGCCCGCCTTCGTCGAAGATGGCCTTGACGTTGTCGAAGGCCTCCTTGATCTCGGGCCAGAACTTCACCACGGCCGCGGTGAGCGCCCCGAACGCCACGACGGCGGCGAGGATGGGCCAGGTGAGGCCCGCGAGCGCCGTCGTCATCGCCCCGAGCACGATGAGCGCCGGGCCGATCACGGCCGCAGCGCCCGCGACCATGACGCCGAATTTCAGGATCTCCGGGTTGACGTCCGCGATCGCGCGCAGGATCTCCGAGATCTTCGTGACGACGTCCGTGAACGCCTGGAGGATGCCGGTATCCGCGAGAGCGAGCTGAACAGCTTCGAACGCCGACGCCATGGCCTTCATTTGGCCGTTGAAGCCCTCCATGCGGGCCGCGGCTTGCTCGGCGGCGGAGATCTCGTCCATCGCCGCCTTGATCGCGCGGATGCCCTCGGCGCCGGCGTCCATGTAGCCCACGGCGGTGCGCATGGCGTCCGATCCGAAGATCGTCGTCAGCGCCTCGTTCTTCGCCGCATCCGAGAGCCCGCCGAGCCCGTCCTGGAGCTCCTGCGCGATCTCCTCGGCGCTCTTCATGTTGCCGGCGGCGTCGTAGAACTCGAGCCCAAATTGCCGCATCGCTGCCTCGGCCTCGGCGGTCTGAGGCACCAAGCGCTGGATGAAGGTCTTGAACGACGTGCCGGCGTCCGATCCGCTCGCAAATAGAGACGACGTCGCGGCGATCGATGCGTTGAAGTCGTCGAAGGACATGCCCAGCGCACCGGCCGCGCCGCCGGCCTGCGCGAGCGCGAGGGTGTAGTCGTTGAAGTCGAGCTTCGATGCGAAGAGGACGCCCGCGATACCGTCCACGACGTCGCCGGTGTCCTCACTCGTCTTGCCGAACTGGAGCATGACGTCGGTCACGACGTCGGCGGCCTGCGCGAGGTCGGATGACGTCGCCGCCGCGAGCGTGAGGCTTCCCTCCAGCTCGCCGCCGAGGATCTGTGCGGCGTTCCGGCCATTCTTCGCGAGAACCTCGATCGCGTCCGCGGCCTCCGTCGCGCTGAATTGCGTCGTGGCACCCATGTCCCGGGCCGCCGCCTCGAGCGCGTCGAATTCGGCCTCGCTCGCGCCGAGCGCCGCGCCGACCCTGTTCATCGAAGCTTCGAAGTCACCGGCCACGTTGGCGATGAGGCCGGCCATGCCCATCAGCGGCACGGTGACGCCCGCGGTGAGGCCCCTGCCGACGTTCGTGATCGCCTGCCCCGTCTCCCGGAGCGAGTCGCGGAAGCGGCGAAGGTCGCCTTCGCCCTCCACGCGCACGCCGAACAGCGCGACGATTTCCTCGACGATCGTGCTCATCGGCGCGCCTCGCTCATCGCCGCGGCTCCGGACCATGCCGGGGCGCGGTGGACGGCCTGAATGGGCTTGCGCGCCCGGACGATGGCGGCGATGGCGCCGCGGGCGACGTCGACCTGTTCGGAGACAGCGGCGCTCTTCGGGCTGCGCTCCAGGCCGGCGGCGCGGCCCATGCTGTCCTGTGCGACCGCGCTCCAGGGACCGGCCGCGGCGGCGAGCGCGACGGCGAGCGGGGCGTGTCGAGACGCGCAGTCGCAGCGCCCCGCGCGAGCCTTCTCGCACCCGGTGACGCGCCCGGTGAGCTTCTCGGCGATCTCGGCGAGCGCCGCATCCGGGAGGCTCGCCAGCGCGACCACGGCGCCCATGTAGCGGCGCGCCTCGCTCGGCCGATGCCGGAAGCCGGTGCCGAGGATCGCGACGGGCTCGACGATCGCCTCGCGGTCGACGTGGTGCGCGGCGGGCGCGACGACGGAGATCGTCTCGCCGCATGTCGCCAGCTCGAGCCCCACGGCGGGAACGTCCGGGCCGATGCCGAGCCCCCGGCGCTCGTCTCGCGTGACGTCGCGGGCTCGGGTGCGGTTGAGGATGCCACGCTTGCGGACGGTGAGGAGGAAGCCCGTCACGGCGTCGCCCCCGATCCGCCGCTCGACGCGGCCTCCAGCGCGGCGACGCGCAGCTCCAGCAGCTTGACGTAGGCGATGAGGCGGGGAACGGCCTTGGACCAATCCACCTGCCAGGGCATGAAGTCCGGCTCGCCGGGTTCCCCGTTGCCGGGCGTGACCATCGCCGGAAGCACGGCATGGGCGGCCTGCGCGCTCATGCCGTAGTCGGACGCGCCGTCGAGCTTCCACGTGTAGGGCGCGAGAAGCGCGGCGAGATCGTCCACCACGAGCCCCGGCGCAAGGTCGGGCTCGCCGAAGTCCTTCAGCCGCTCGTCGGACGACGTGTTGAATGAAACCGTGGTGGCGCTCAAGGACGAGATCGAGCCCGCGAGCGTGTCGGCGACGGAGCCTCGATAGAATTGCACGACCTGGACGCTTCCGGTGCCGCCGGTGCCAATCTGCATCGTGCCCTGATCGGTGATCCGGGTGCCGAGCCCGTCCGCCGTGGTCGAGGTCCTGCCGACGAGGAACGCGCTCTGGACCGTGCGCCACACCTCCCCGCCGTTGGCCGCGCACCCCATCGTGTTCGCGGCGGGAAAGAACAGGCCGGTGTCGGTGTCGCCGGTCCGGGCGATGGAAGGCGTGCTCGCGCTGCCGGCCGCGAAGGTCGCCGCTCCGCTCACCGAGAGCGTCGAGAAGGTCCCGCCTCCCTCGACCTTGTTCCGGGCGACGACGCTCCAGGAGGACGCGTCGAGCCTGAGGAGCTTCGCCGTCTCGTACCGCGCGAGGGAGATGCTCGTCACGACGCCCGCGCTCGGGTCGACGATGGTATTCGCACCGGAACGCTGGACGGTGAGCGTCGAGTTGCCGGAATTCCCGACCCACACCACGGAGCCGCTGGCTACGTCGGCGGCGAGGGGAAGCGTGAACGTCCGGGCGCCGTTGAGCGTGAGGAGTTGCATCCTCCCGACGTCCGCGGGCGTGATCGTGTAGGCGTCGGCGCGCTCATCGACCGGCACACGCTTCAGGCGCGCGAGCACTTCCTCGACGGCGCCCTGTAGCTCGGTCGCGGTCAGCTCGGTGCCGGCCGGATCGAATCCGATGTCGCCGCCGTCGAGCGTCGGGAGATCATCCTTGACCATGAGCCCGAGCATCTGCGCGACGCTGTAGCGGTTCGTCAGCCCGTCCGCCGAGACGGGCACGGCCGCGTCGCGCGAGGGCGTGGCGGTGGGGTTGAGCGCGGAAATCCTGATGCTCATGTCCGCCTCACGCGTCCGCGATGATGCGCGCGCCGTCTTCGGTCGCGATCTCGATTCCGTCCTCGGTGGCGAGCGCCACCTCGTCGAGATCGTCGAGGCCGAGATCCTCGTCGGCGGCGAGCACGATCTCGAGCCGGGCATCGGGCCGGCGCATGACGCGCACCCCCGTCGTCGCCTCGGCCTCGCGGGCGCACCCTTCCTCGGCGATCTCCAGGGAGATGGCCTCGAATTCCAGGTGCATGCGCTCGGCGTCGAGCACTGCCAGGCGCGACCGCAGCTCGGCGAGGTCCTGCAGGGGATCGGCCGGGCCGTCGTCGTAGGGGGCGAGGGGCGTGTTCGTCATGCCGGCGACGATGCCGGCCCGCGCGCGCCGGCGCACGCGGATTGCAGATCATTGCAGCGGCTGTGCTCTCCACAGGACATGTGGAGAACGTGGATTGTCGGTGGCGACGCTCCAGCGCCGTTTCGGATTGCCCGATTTGGTGCCACGCTGCGAATCGTCATGCGGGAAACGAGAACGCCGCCGGGGGTAGGATCCCGACGGCGTCGCTCCTTCCGCATCCGCCATCCGATAGAGCCGGGCGGCGGGCGCTAGGTGGTAGGCACCGGATTTAATGTCCGGACCGCTTGGTGGGTCAAGCCCGGCTTTCGCACATGCTATCACAAGCCCGGGCATAAAGTTCCTTATTCCGGCATCTACCGTTGCCGCAATTGCGGCGATGAGGTCGCTTGCAACAAGGGCGATCCTTTCCCGCCTCAGAACCATCGGCAGCATACCTCCCGCACGCCGATCGAGTGGCAGTTGATCGTCTACGCGGAGCAGAAGGACTGACCATCGGCTGGGCGGTATGAACCGCCGCCCGGCTGTCGACGCGGGCGCGAAGGGCGTTTGGTTCAGCCAACCCGATGCCGGTCGAGGTCCGCGTCGAGGTCGTCGGCGATCGTCCGCCACGAGAGCGGCGCGAGACCCGCCCGCTCCAGCATGGCCAGGTGATCTGCGATCTCGGGACGGGGCTCCGCTCGGCGCAGGCCGTACGCCCGCCACGCCCCTGCGATCGCCTTCGCCGCCGCGGTCCGGGGGAGCCCGAAGAACCCCGCTCGCCAGATGGCGCGCAGTGCCAAGCGGCGCAAGCGCAGGGCATCCGCCGTCGAGTGAGGCGCGAGCATCGCCTCCAGGAACGCCGCCGCGTCCGGCGCGCCGTTCTTCGCCGCGATCCGGGCGACGACGCGCAGCTCCATGTGCAGGTCGTCGCGGTAGGTCGTGGGGGGCGGGGCTCCGCTCATCGCCGGGGCCTCACAGGTAGTCGACCATGGACACGCCCTGTCGGCGGCCCGTGCTCACCATGGCGACGAGTCCGGCGACCGCATTCCCAACGTCGTCGTGACCGTTCGGCGGGTGATCGATCGTCTCACGCCCGCCCCGCGCCGTGCTCCGCTCGAGGCTCACGATCTGGGAGATCAGCCGGCCATGGTCGAGAAGGTCGACGAGGCGGCTGTTGAGCGCCGGCAAGAGGTCCTTGTAAAGCTCGCTCTTCGGCTTCGCGCACTGCTCGACGTTCACCCGGTGCCGCCCGAACGCCTCACGCACCCATTCCGAGCCCCACCGATCCGCCTCGGCCCGGTAGATGCCGTACGCCCGCATCAGCTCGGCGTATTCCTCGACGACAGCCTCCGGGGCGAACGGCGGCTTGCGCTCCCGCACCACGTCGAGCACGGCCCGCCCGCCTTCGCTGTGACCGATCGCCAGCGTGAACGAGTCCTTCCCCGATCCGCCGGCCGCGTCGACGAACGCCGAGTAGCGCACCCCGCCGACGCGGGGCCGCTCGACGACGCCCTCGCTCACGCACGCCTCGACGGCCTGCCGGGAGACGAACGTCTCGACGTCGGTGCGGAACCGCTCGCCGTGCTCGGCCGCGGCGGCGAGCGGGTCTTCCTCGTACCGAGCCGCGATGAGGTGGTGATCCCGGGAGAGGAGCGGGTTGAGCACCCACGTCGGCGCCATGACGACGAGCACCCGGGGCGACGGCTTCCCGAAGTGCGCCCGGTAGCGATCCCACAAGAGGCCGCGCTGCGCGTAGGGCGACGAGATGCCGATGATCATCCCGTCCGTGGTGAGGAGCGACGGGGCGATGGCGTTGTAGATCTCGACGTCCGGGGTGGCGCTGTTCTCGCCTGCCCAGAACGCGACTTCCTCGAATACCGCGGCAATGGTCGTGTCGCCGCGCACCGTGTCCTGATCAGCGGCGCGGGTCGACAGGACGATGTCGCCCTCGAGCCGGATCTCGTCTCGGGTCTCGCCCTCGACGGACGCGGCGAGCACGGTCGATGCCCCGATGAATCCCTTCGCGTACTTCAGGATCTTCCCCGCCTGCTTCACCGTCGGGCCGATCGCCACGACGACGCCCTCCTCTCCGGGCGCGAGCGGGACGGACGGCGCGAGGAACGCCGCGCAGTGGGTGGCGACCATGGCGGCCATCCGGGACTTGCCGCCGCGGCGTCCGGCGACCACCCACAGTTCGCTCACGCGCTCGGCCGGCGGCTCGCGTCCGCCCGCCACCTGGTCGAAGATGGCGCGCTCGTCGGCCGTGAGGGGCTCGGCGAAGGCGGCCTTCAGGATCGCTCGCCACGGTGCCCACGGCGCGGGATCGCCGAGCGCCGGCCCGAAGATCTGCGCGTCCTGCATCGCTTCCGAGATCGTGATCATGCCCCGCCCCCGTTCTGGCGAGCCGCCATCAGCTCGCGAGCGGTCATCGGCCCCTTGCGCTTCGTCCGCCCCGCCGAGCGCTTGTTGAGGGCGTTGAGCGCCCGCGTGGCGGCGTTGGCGAGCCGCACAGCTTGCTCGTGGTCGACCGGCTCCGATCGGGCGATCCGGGCGGCGAGGCGCTCGCTCTCGACGGTGAGCGCAGCGGCCTGCTTGGCGAGCGCCCGATCGGCTTCCGAAGGTGCCTGGAGATCGGCGAGGAACGCCGCCTCCAGCTCGGCGAGCCGGCGAGCCGCCCGGGTCCGGCGATCGATCACGACGCGCTCGCGCAGACGGCGGCGCTCTCGGCGTGCTTCGTCGGGGCTCATCGGGCGGGCCTCCGGCTTGGGTTCGGTGCGGTCGTGATGCATCGTCGTTCCGCCTCTCGTGCTTCCGCCGTGCTTCCTGAGAGCCGCCATGCTGCCGAGCGCGGCGCTGAAACGCAAGCAGGTTAACGCATTCAGTCCACATGCGCGACTGATTATGAATTTCACCGGCGCCTGCTGAAGGGCCTCGCGGCCGGCTGCGCGGAAAAGAGGCGCTTCCGGGTAGTCGCTGTGCTTATGCTTCTCGCCCCTCGCATAACGCTTCAGCATGTGCACTTGCGCAAGATGTGCTCCCTCGTCGCGATCATCCATCCGCGACGGCGCAAGTGACATGACGCGATCGGTGCCGCTCGGCCTGTGTAGTGCGCGCCCGGAGACGGCGGCGACCTGTGCGACGGGCGTCGGCTGAGGTGATGCGAACCCACGCTTCCCCACCGTGGGCCACGAGTGGGGCGTGGTGGGGTTGATCCGGGCTCCGGGGGCGTGGGGGCGGAGCCCCCGCGGAAGCCGCGCCAGCGGCGTAGACGAGGCGCGCAGCGCCGTCCCGGTAGCCCTGCAGGGTTCGAGAGGGGCACGGGGTGTCAGGGGAGGGTGGTGGAGCTCATCCTGCGATCGTCGAGCGGGACGGGAGCCGTGCGGGCGTGTGTGGGCCTCCAGGCCCCGGAGAGCACGCCTGCGCGGCGTCTCGCGGCTCGGGTGGTGGTCAGTCTTCCGAGGCGCGATCGCGACAGCGCGCTTGACGGGCGCATGGGCGCCCTGCGCGCCGTCACGCTCGCTCGCTTCGATTCCGGCATCAGCGGGTGGGACGGGTCGAGCGGTGGCGCCCCAGGTATATCCCTTAGATAGGGGAAACCAGCCGTTGGCGTTTTCCGGGCCGATCTGTTGGCGTTTTCCGCCCCGCTCTGAGGCCGAAAGGGCCGTAGTGTGGTTGGCGTTTTCCGGGGCGAAAAGCGCCAACGGGGTGTTGGCGTTTTCCGGGGCGAAAAGCGCCAACGGGGTGTTGGCGCTTTCCGGGGCGGGGAGGCGGTGCCGGGGGCTCATGAGCGGGACGCCGCGTCGAGCGTCGAGCCGGGCACGGCGCGCAGCTTCGTTCGGAGGAAGTAGCGGTTCGATCGGCCGCGCCCCGGCGACGGATCGATGACGAGATGCCCGCCGTCCTTCAACTCGCCGATGGCCTTCTGAACGCCCTGCCGGGTGACGCCGAGCATGCCCGCGATCGTCTCGACCTTCGGCCAGGCGTAGCCCTCGGCGAGGTTGACGTGGTCGCAGATGATGACGGCGACGCGATAGGTGAGGCGGGAGAGCGCGGGATCGGTCGCGACCTGCACCAGCCATCGGATGCGCGAGACGTTGTTCGTCGTGCGCTGCCAGGGCGCGGGCTTGCGCCCTTCGATGCTCGGCGCGGCCTCGAGGGGATCGGCGACCCGTTCGTGCGTCGGAGCGGGCTTCACGGTCATGCGGCACCGCCTTCGGGACCATGCCCGAACCCGAAGCGCTCGCGGACGATCGCGTTGAGCGTCTCGCGGATGCCGGCGCGCTCGGCGATGATCCAGCCATCGGAGAGCCCCAAGGCGCGACGATCAGCGGCGAGGCGCTCGAGCTTGCGGTCGAGCCGCGCCATCCGAGTGTCGCCCGGCGGGAGCGTCAACAGCTCGTCCGTCCACCGCGCCATGACGGGGCGGTTGCGCCACAGCGGGAGCGCCGAGACGCTGGCGCGCCACACGGCGGGCGCCGGCCGCTTCCGTCGAGGGGCCCGGGCCTTCTTCGGCGCCGGGGCCACGGCGGGGCTCGGCACGGGCTCCAGGCCGGCGCGGCGGGCCTGCGCGTCGGCGACGCGCCACAGGGGGAGGTCGTCCTTCACGACGGCGCTCCCTCGCGCTGCGCGGCCCTGTGCACGGCCTCGACGGCTGCGCGGCGCTCCTTCTCGCCGAAGCTCGCCAGGTACTCGCCGGAGGCCGTGAAGCACTCCAGGCGGCGCCCTCTCGGGATGATGGTCCCGAGCCGGGTCGTGCCGGCGTAGACGCACGTGGTGCCGGCTTCGAAGGCCGTGCCGATCTCGGGAGAGGGGAGGGGGCGACGGCGGGTCATGCGCGCGCCCTCCGCTTGGCGCCGCCGGTGTCCGACGTCGAGGTGCGGAGCGAGGCGGCGAGATAGGCCAGGAGGTCGGTGCGCAGGTATTGCACCGATCCGCCGATCTTCAGGAAGCGCGGCCCCTTGCCGGTCACGCGCCAGTTCCTGAGGGTGTTGACGCTGTTCTTCAGGAAGGCCGCGGCCTCGCGCTCGTCGAGGCGGTTCTCGGGAAAGAGGAGCGCGGGGTCGACTTCAGGCGCGACCTTCTCTGCGAAGGCAACATCATTGCCGGGATCGATTTTCGTCATTGGTCCCTCGCTGCGAAATCTTCGAAGCGAGGGGAAACTCTCGTATAATCCGGGAATTGAAAATTGGATTAGATCGAGAGGCCTTCAGACGTTCCCCCTTTTCGGCGCCGGCCGCGCGTGCCCTGAATCCCCGCGCGTTCCATCCAGGCTTTCGCGTGCTCGGCGAAAAGGCTTTCCGTCCAGGCCGAGCGGTGCATCCAACGAAGCTCCTCGGTGTAGATCGGCTTCACGACGGCCTCAAAGAAGCGGCGATAGTCTTTTTGCTGACTTACTGTTCCTCCGAGGCGCGTCCAGATGACACCCACGAGATCGAATAGACGCTCCTGATACGTCTTTTTCTTTGCCCGCACACGCTCGGCGATTGGTGTGTATGCTTCGATTTCCCTGATGTGGAAAGCAAGTTCCTTGGTGTAAATATGTTCGATTCCGATTAGTTGATCGCGCTCTCGCTCAAGGGCGGGTCCTATCCACTCCTCGTCTAAATCCTGCATCACGGTGCCGATACCTTCGTTGTACCACTTGATGCGCATGTCCATTATGGAGCGGAGTTCGCTGATGGCGCGAAGCGCCTTCCGCGCATCGCTGGCGTATCCCTCGTGCGACTTGATCAGGTCGCGCACCCCATCTTCAACGTCGAGCATCGTCGCGCGCATGAGGTCGCCTCGGAGATAATCCAAGCCGGACGGTGTGAGACCGAACTGTGAGACGGATGCCACGATCTCGGCCCATTGCTCGCGGGTGTAGCCATGGAACGTCGACGGAGTCGGTTCTTTGCTCATCGGCCCGCCCCCCCGATCGCGACCACGTTCTCGGACTTCACCCGCTTCCGGGCCTCCGCCAGGGCGGCGGCGCGCCGCTGCGCGCTGGCCTCGGCCGAGGCGTTCACGTTCTCCATGACGGAGTGGGCGTAGCGCATTGCGGTGGCGACGCTCTTGTGGCCGCAGATGCGCATCTGCTCAGGGAGGGGAATCGTCGGATCGCTGTAGATCTTCGTGCAGAACCAGTGCCGCACGAGGTGGCAGGTCGCACGCTCCATGGCCTCGACGCCGGCGTGCTTCATGACGCGCTCGACGGCGCTCTCCAGCGTCTCGACGCGCAGGGCCTTCTCGCCGGGCGTGCAGACGAAGCGGGCCTTGCGCGTGCGCGGCGCGGCCTCCAGGAGCCCGCGGGCCTCGCTCGTCATTGGCTTCACGAGGAAGCCGGTCTTCGTGTCCTCCCAGCGCAGAACGCCCGCGTCGAAGTCGACGAAGCGCCACTCGAGCCCGCCGATCTCCGACGCGCGGCACCCGGTGGCGAAGAGGAGCCGCACCGCGAGCGCCTGATAGGGGGTGATCCGCTTCCCGGCCTCGAGCTCGTCGGTGGCGTTCAGGAGCCGGGCCACCTCGACGTCCGAGAAGAGCCGCTCGCGCCGGCGGGTCCCGAACTTCCGGATGCCGCACGGGTTCGAGCCGGGCTCGCGCAGGCCCCACTGCTCGGCGAGCTTCATCGCCGACGAGAGCACGCGCACGGCGGCGTCCGCCTGCGTCCGGGTCTTCCGGAGCGCGTGGTGCATGTCGCCGACGTGCTGGGGGCGCAGCTCGCGCGCCTTGTGGGCGCCGAGGTGGGGCTTCAGGATCTTCTCGACGAGGCGCTCGTAATCGCGGCGCGTGCTGTCCTTCAGGTTCACCCGCACGTGATCGGAGACGAAGCGGTCGAGCACGTCCGTGACGGTGGGGGCGGCGCGCTCGGCCTGCTCGGCCACCTTGGCCTGCTTGCGGGCGCCGACCGGGTCCTCGCCGAGGCGGGCCTGCGCGAGGATCGTCTCGGCCCGGTCCCGCGCGACGTCGACCGTCATCTCGCCGACCGCGCCGATCGTCACCTTGCGCATGGGCGCGCCGCGGCCGCGCCCGGCGCGGTAGATCACGACGAAGGACGTCGCCCCGGACGGCTGGATCCGGACGCCGAAACCCGGGCGCACGGTGTCCCACACGACCCGTTCCTTGGCGGTTGGGGACAGCTTCTCGACGACGGTCTTCGTCAGCTTCAAGCGCTCGGGTTGGGCCGGCATGGGGGTCTCTCCAGGTAGCACCGCGGAAGCACCGATGCCGGAAAACCGGGTTAATCGGCGTAACTCCCGGTGAATGTGCTACCTGAGAAAGCCGCCCAACGCAATGCGTATCAACAAAAATCGGTGAAGCGCGGTGAAAGCCAATCAGTACGGCAGCGAAACTTTTAATCTGTAGGTCCTGGGTTCGAGCCCCAGCGCGCTCACCACCTAAGCCCTCGTCGATACGCCAATCCAGCCGCTGGCCTCGTGACGCGCGCCTGCACGGCGGCCGCCCCTCACGTCCGCGCCGCCTCGAACGCCGCCCAGGCCTTCTCGAACGCGGCGAAGTCGAAGCCCTCCGCCCGGGCCGGGTCGAGGACCAGGCGCTCGGTCTCGCGCAGGCGGCGGATGCCGTCGGCGAGGCCGGCGACGACGTCGGGCGGGACGACGAGGGCGCCGTGGCGGTCGGCGTGGACGAGGTCGCCCGGAGCGATCTCGAGGCCGAAGATCGTCACCCGCTCGCCGAGGCTGCGCACGTGCACGAAGCCGTGGCTCGGCCCGACGCTGCCGGCGACGACGGGAAATCCCTCCGGCAGATCGCCGAGGTCGCGCACGACGCCGTTGGTCAGCGCGCCCGCCATGCCGAAGCCCTTGTGGATGGTGGTGTTGATCTCTCCCCAATAGGCGCCGACGCAATCCGGAAAGTCGAGGTCCTCGACGACGGCCACGGAGGGCTTCGGGCCGTCGTGCATGGCGCGGTAGTAGGCCATGCGGCGCGCGCGGATCACGTCGGGCGGCTCCGTGCTCGGCGCGCGCGCCGCGATGCGGGCGGTCACCGCATGGCCGACGATCGGCGGCGCGTCCGGGGCGGAGCAGATCATCGTGCCGCGGGTGAAGGCGGAGAAGCCGCGCCGCCCCTGCACCATCTCGATGGCGTTGCAGATCGTGGCGGTGTCGGCGCCGCGCAGGAGTGCGAGGAGATCGGGGTCCATCAGGCCTCCAGCCAGCGGCCGAGCGCCGCCGTGGTCTCGAGCGGTTTCTCCAGCGTCGGCAGGTGGCCGGCGCCGGGGACGATGACGAAGTGCGAGCCAACCAGCAGAGCGTGCATCTGCTCGTGGCGGTCGCGCGGGCACAGCCGGTCCTCCTCGCCCATCAGCACGAGGGCGGGGCCGCCGTAGGCCGACAGCGTGGCGCAGCGGTCGGGGCGGTCGCGCAGGGCGAGGGACTGGCGCGCGAAGACGTCGGGGCCGAGCGCGAGCGCCATGTCCATGCACAGGTCGAGGACGGCCTCGCGGCCGGGGCCCTGCGCGAGGTAGTTCGGCTTCATCTCGTCGCGCATCACGCCGGCGAGATCGCCCGCTTGGGCGCGGGCGATCTGCCCGGCGCGGGCGGCGCGTACGGCGTCGAGCTCCGCGCGCGGGTTGGTATCGAGGAGCGCCAGCCGCTCGACCCGCTCCGGCGCGGCGGCGAGGATCGCCATGGCGACGATGCCGCCCATCGACAGCCCGGCGAGGGCGAAGCGGGGAGGGGCGAGCGCGAGCACCGCGGCCGCGAGCGCGTCGGTCGTGTCCGCCTCGACGAGGGGGGCATGCAGCACCGTGCGGCCGGCGAAGGCGCCCATCACGGGCCCCCACAGGCGTGCGTCGCACATCAGGCCGGGCAGCAGGACGACCGGCGTCATCGGACCCGCCGCGCCCCCTCTGCCAGCGTCGCGAGCTTGGCGTAGGCGATCTCGGGATCGACCGCCCCGTAGCCGGCGAAGGTGCCGAAGCCGCAATCCGAGCCGGCGATCACCCGCTCGGGCCCGACGATGTCGACGAAGCGGGCGAGCCGCTGGGCCACCAGATCGGGGTGCTCGACGAAGTTGGTCGTGGTGTCGACGGCGCCGGGCACCAGCACCTTGTCGTCGGGGATCTCGCCGGCGCGGTCGCGGAACACGGTCCATTCGTGGCCGTGGCGCGGGTTGGCGGTCTCGAACAGCACCGTGCGCGCGGGCACCCGCATCAGGAGCGGGAAGACCTTGGCCATGTCGATGTCGCAGACGTGGGGACCCTCGTAGTTGCCCCAGCAGATGTGAAGCCGGATGCGCTCGCGCGGCAGCCCGTCGAGCGCGTGCTCGAGCGCCTCGACGTGGGTGGCCGCGACCTTCAGGAACTCCTCGTCCGAGAGGTGCGTGAACAGCATGTGGCGCGACAGCGCGAGGTCCGGGCAGTCGAGCTGCAGGTCGAGCCCAGCCTCGACGATGGTGCGGTATTCCTCGCGCATCGCATCCGCGAGCGCCTCGAGATAGGCCTCGCGGGTGGGATAGTGCGCGTTCTGCAGGAAGAGCGAGATCACGCCGGGCGAGGCGGCGTTCATGAAGCCGCGCGCCGCGCCGTGCTCGGCCATGGCGGCCTTGAGGTTGGCGATGTCCTTCTGGAGCTCGCCCTGGCCCTTGGAGCGCACCGGCGCGACGCATTGCGGGCGCGCGTAGGTCGGGGTGCCGCCGGACTTCGCGAGCCGATCCAGGAAGGAGGGGAAGAGCTTGAGGTCGGCGGGCGCGTTGCGCGGGCTGTCGCCGTCGAAGCCCTCGTAGCGGTCCTTCACGTAGGTCGCGTAGGAGATCTTCGAGGTCTCGCCGTCGGAGACGATCGTCACCCCGGCCTCGACCTGGCGGCGCACGGTCTCGGAGACGGCGGCGCGCATGGTCGCGTCGAAGACGGCCTCGTCGTACGCCTCGCCCCGCTCGCGGGCGAAGAGCTGGTCGACGACCGCCTGCGAGCGCGGCAGCGATCCGACATGGGTGACGTCGAGGGTCATGGCGTGTCCTCCTTTCGTGTCGTCCTTGGTGCTCGACCCTCTCGGCGAGGGCTGGTCGTATCGTGGATCTTCGGCGCGACGCCGAAGCGGATACGGCGAGGGGCCGCTTCGGAGAGGTCGCGGCCTCCGGTGCCCTGCATCGACGACGCGGTCGTTCTGCACGCCCCCCACCCCCGGCCCCTCCCCACGAGGGGGAGGGGAGAACGTCACGCTCTGCATGGAATGGGTGCGATCCATCCCATGCGGTCCTCCGTAACGAGGAGCCTCACCCCCGCCGCGTCGGGCCGGGCGGGTCGTCGGTGGCGCGCACGCGGTAGAGGCTCGCCTCTCCGGTCATCGCGGGGGCGAGCGCGTGGGCGAGGCCCGGCGGGAGCGCGCAGGTGTCGCCGGGGGCGAGCACGGTCGTGCCGCCGTCCCAGGTCAGCCGCCAGTGCCCACGCATCGCCATCAGCACCTCGTGGCGCGGACTCGCCCGCATCTCCTCGGGGATCGAGCCGCGGGCGAGGAGCTCCACCTCGAAGCCCGGTCGGTCGCGGATCACGCCCTCGGCCCCGATGACCTTCGCGGGCGCGTCCTTGGCCAGCGCCATCAGGTCCCAGTAGCGGGCGACGTAGTCGCGCACCACCGCGGAGGGCGGCAGCTCGGGGAAGGCGGCGAGCTCCTCGTCCGTCAGCAGCGGCATCGGCGGCACGCCGTCCGGCAGGCGCTCGCCCTTCTTGGTGTCGTAGAGCTTGCCGTTCCTGCCGAGCACGAGCCCGTGGTCGCGCGCGTCCTCGATCACCTGTGGCGCCCAGATCACGCCGCCGCCGGCGTCGTCGCCGCCGAGGATGGCCATGATCATCCCGTAGTCCGTGCCGATGTTCTCGAAGCCGCGGAAGATGCCGGTGGGGATGTCGAAGATGTCGCCCTCCTCGAGCACGACCTCGCCGGCGTTCCCCCAGCGCCCCCAGAAGAAGCGCCAGCGGCCCTTGAGGACGAAGAACACCTCCGCCGTGCGGTGGGAGTGCAGCGAGTTGCGGCACTTCGGCGGCTGGCCGGCGGCGCCGATGTTGAAGCCCGGCGTCTCGCGGATGTGGACGTGCTGGTCCGCGCTCTCGCTGACGCCGCCGCCGATGATGGTGAAGTTCTCCTTCTGGTTCGAGCCCGGCGTGTGGGCGTCGATGAAGGCGGTCCGGCACGGGCGCAGGTCGCCGTAGCGGACGATGCGGGCTTCCATTTCCGCGGGGGTCATAGGTCACCTGTGTGAAGGAGGATCTGCTTCCAGATCGCGATCTCGTCGAAGAGCGCATACTCGCGGCGCAATCCTACGCCGTCGGGCCCGTAGGGCCCGTACTCGGCGTGCGCCATGCCCATCACGTGCACCGGCGCGCCGGTGGGCGGGCCGAACAGGCCGAAGCCGTCGTGCGTTCCGTCGAGCGACCAGCGCACCGCCGCGCGCGGCGGCATCATCGCGCCGTCCATGCCGATACGGTGGTGGATCGTGAACGTGGCGGAGGGGAAGGCGGCGCGCAGCGACAGCCAGAAGTCGGCGATGGCGCGCGCGCCGACGCGGGTCCGCGCACCCGCGTATTCGCCGATCGCGGCGCGGTCCCAGGCCGCGAGCACGTGGGCGAAGTCCGCCTGCATGAGGCGCTCGAGCGACTGGGCGTAGCGCACGCCCCATTCGTTCTCGTTGCCGCGGCCGACATACGCGCCGGCGATGTCGACCGCGGGCGTGAAGGGCCGGCGGGCGCGCTCGGGCCCGCCCTCGCGGGCGATCAGGTCGCGGGCGAAGATGCGCGGGTCGCCGCCGAGCTGGCGCACGAGGCCGCCGTTGTCGCGCACCAGCCACTCGTCGTAGATCACGTGCGCCTTCGCGGCGCAGTCGGCGATGACGCGCACCTGGAAGCGCCGACCGGTGGCGGGGCCGAACCAGCCGTCGTTGGCATGCGTCCCCGTCGAGATGATCCGGTGCGAGGAGAGGAACCCCGCCTCCTCGTCGCCCGAGAAAATCACGTCCTCGCCGAGCAGCTCCCGATCGGGGAACTCGGCGAGCGTCGCCAGGGTCGAGGCGATCACGCCGGCATTGCCGACGGCGACGCCCATCGGCGTGCGCACGGGGATGTCGGCGGCGTAGGTGTGCTCGAGCGTGGCGACGCCGCGCTCCTCCCAGATCTCCCGCGTGACGCCGAGGATGTATCCGGGTAGGTCGCTCCAGCGGTTCGAGAAGCCCTTCATGACGGGGCGTATCCTTCTGGCAGGCGGGCGGACCCGCGCACGACGAGCGGGCCGTCGATGCGGACCTTGCCGGGCGTCTCGGCCTCCTCGATCTGGCCGAGGAGCGCGTCGACGGTGGCCGCGACCATGCGGTTCACCGGCTGGCGGATGGTGGTGAGGTCGTAGGCCGGCCAGGCGGATATGGGCACGTCGTCGTAGCCGACGATCGAGACGTCCTCCGGAATGCGCAGGCCGAGCCCGTGGCGCAGCGCGTCCATGACGCCGAAGGCCATGTGGTCGTTGCCCACGAAGATCGCGTCCGGCCGGTCGGCGCCCGCGCAGAGCGCGCGCGCGACGTCGGCGGCGGTGTCGCGGTTGTACATGCCGTCGATCATCGCCACCGGCGCGAGTCCCGCCGCGTCCATCGCGGCGCGGAAGCCGGCGGCGCGGTCGCGGCCCGTCGAGGACCCCTGCCAGCCAGTGATGTGGGCGATGCGCCGGTGCCCGCCGGCGATGAGGAATTCCGTCGCCCGCCGTCCCCCGGCGACGTTGTCCGACGTCACCTCCGCCAGCCGCGGGTCGTCCTGGCCACGGTTGAACATGACGACGGGGATGCCGAGTGCCAGCAGGCGCGCGGTGAGGTCGTTCGACATGGCCACGGAGGCCGTGACGATGCCGTCGACGCGGTAGTCGATCAGCTCCTGCACCACCTCCGCCACCTTCTCGGTGGAATTCTCGGCCATGAAGATGAGGATGTGGTAGCCGCGCTCCTGCAAGGCGCGGGACAGGCGCTCCAGCGCCAGCGGATAGAACTGGTTGTCGAGATAGGCCACGACGAGGCCGATGATGCGCGTGCGCCCGGTGATCATGGCCCGCGCCAGCCGGTTGGGGCGGTATCCCAGCTCCTCCGCCGCGGCGCGGACCTTGGCGATCGTGCTCTTCGAGGCGGAGGCGCCCGGCGTGAACACGCGGCTCACGGCGGACTGGCTGACGCCCGCGCGCCGGGCGACGTCCATCGCGGTGACGGTCGCGGCGGCGGCGGGCTCGGCGATGGTGTCGCGCTCGCTCATTCCGCGGTCCACCCGCCGTCGACGAGGAGGTGCGTGCCGGTGACGAGCGCGCTCGCGCCGCTGGCGAGGAAAACGATCGCGCCCATGACGTCCTCGACCTCGCCCACGCGGCCGAGCTTGATCTTCGAGAGGAGCCAGGCGCGGCGCTCGGGGTTCGCGAGCGTCTGCTCGGCGAGCGGTGTGCGGATGAAGGTCGGGCAGATCGTGTTGACGCGGATGCCGTGCGGCGCCCATTCGAGCGCCATCGCCTTGGTCATGCCCTCGACCGCGTGCTTGCTCGCGCAATAGACCGCCCGGTCCGGCCCGCCGACGTGCCCCATCTGCGAGGAGATGGTGACGAGGCTCCCCGGACGCCCCGCCGCGATCAGGCCGCGGGCGACCTCGCGGGCGAGGAAGTAGGCGCCGCGCAGGTTCGCGGCCATCACGGCGTCGTAGTCCTCCGGGGTCGTGTCGAGCGCCGGCGCGTGGCGGGCGAGGCCGGCGGAGTTGACGAGGACGTCGAAGGGGCCGTGCGCCGCCACGGCATGCGCCGTCGCGTGTATGTCGGTGACGTCGAGGGGCAGCATCTCGGCACGCCCGCCCTCGGCGCGGATGGCGCCGCGCACGGGAACGAGCGCGGCCTCGCGCCGCCCGGCGAGCCAGACCTCCGCGCCCGCCTGCGCCAGCGCCGCGGCGGCGCCGAGCCCGATGCCGGACGAGGCGCCCGCGACGAGGGCGCGGCGGCCGTCGAGGCGGAAGGAAGGGGTGCGGGGAAGAATCATTCCGCGGCCGCCCCGTAGGCGACGTTCCGCCGGCCGTAGCGGCGCACACGCACGTTGCACTGCTCGGCGTGGCCGACGAAGCCTTCCAGCATGCACAGCCGGCTGCCGTAGGCGCCGATCGTCGCCGCCGCCTCGTCGGTGAGGATCCTCTGGTAGGAGTGCGTCTTGAGGAACTTGCCGACCCACAGCCCGCCGGTGTAGCGCCCGGCCTTTCGGGTGGGCAGCGTGTGGTTCGTGCCGATCACCTTGTCGCCGTTGGCGACGTTGGTGCGCGGGCCGAGGAAGAGCGCGCCGTAGGCCCGCATGTTGTCGAGGAACCAGTCGTCCCGGTCGGTCATCACCTGGACGTGCTCGTAGGCCATCTCGTCGGCGACCGCGAGCATCTCCTCGTAGGTGTCGCAGAGGATCACGTCGCCGTAGTCCCGCCAGCTGATCCGCGCGGTCTCGGCGGTGGGGAGGATCGCGAGCAGCCGCTCGATCTCGGCCATCGTCGCCTCGGCGAGCGTGCGGGAATTGGTGATCAGGCAGGCCGGCGAGTTGTAGCCGTGCTCCGCCTGGCCCAGCAGGTCGGTGGCGCAGATCTCGGCGTCGACGGTGTCGTCGGCGATCACCATCGTCTCGGTGGGGCCGGCGAAGAGGTCGATGCCAACGCGCCCGAACAGCTGGCGCTTGGCCTCCGCCACGTAGGCGTTGCCGGGACCCACCAGCATGTGGACGGGCTCGATCGTCTGCGTCCCGAGCGCCATGGCGCCCACCGCCTGGATGCCGCCGAGCACGTAGATCTCGTGCGCGCCGCCAAGATGCATGGCGGCCACGATCGCCGGATGCGGCTCGCCCTTCACCGGTGGCGCCGAGGCCACGATGCGCGGCACGCCCGCGACCTGCGCGGTGAGCACCGACATGTGGGCGGAGGCGACCATCGGGAACTTGCCGCCGGGCACGTAGCAGCCGACCGACTGGACCGGAATGTTGCGATGGCCGAGGATCACGCCGGGCAGCGTCTCGATCTCGACGTCGGTCATGCTGGCGCGCTGGGCCTCCGCGAAGCGCCGGATCTGCGCCTGCGCGAACCGGATGTCCTCCATGTCGCGGGCGGATACCTTCTGCATCGCCGCCTCGATCTGAGAGGGCGTCAGGCGGAAGCTCTCGGGCGCGTAGCCGTCGAACTTCTCGGCGAGCGCGCGCACGGCCGCGTCCCCGCGCGCCTCGATGTCGGCGAGGATCTCCTCGACGGAGGCGCGGACCCTCGCATCATCCTCGGCGCGCTCGTCCGCCGGCTTGCCGGACTTGAGATGGGTGATGGCCATTTCTTGTTCTCCTTCGCCGAGGAAGCGTGTCGGGCGCGGGTGTCAGGGGGCGGGCGGGGTTCGCTCGCCGCGGTCGTAGGCCTCCCAGCCCTCGCCGGAGAAGACGTCGCGGCCGAGCTGGGCGAGGACGGCTGCGAAGTCGACGAAGACCGGGTTGTCGGCGATGCGCCCGTCCTCGACACGCCAGAAGTCCATGTAGGGGATGCGGACCCGCGTGCCGGTGGGCGGTATGCCCATGAACGGGCCCGAATGCGTCGCCTCGATCCGGCCGAAGCAGGCTGCCCAGTCGCCGTCTGCGATGAACCTCTCCGTCACGTAGGTCCGCTCGGAGAACGCGGCACGCAGGGGAAGCTGCCAGTTGCGGCGGAACTCCGCGACGCCGCGCTTCGTACCGCAGCCCTGGTTGCCGCGCCACAGGAAGGCTTCGTGGAAATGCGCCCCCATGTCGTCGGAGCCCGCGGCGAGCGCGTCCTCCATGCGCCGGATCACGGCGAGGGTCTCGCGGGAACGGGCGAGATGGGCGTCGGCGTTACTCATGCGGAGGTCCGATCGAGGCGCGCGCCCGTGCGGGCGTCGAAGAGGTGGCAGATGGAGGCGGGGACCCGCGCGGCGATCGGCGCGCCGATCTCGGCGGAAAAGTCCTTGGCGGCCTTGATCGCGACGAGCGCGCCGCCGGCCTGGACGGTGGCCATCGAGCTGTCGCCGAGGAGCTCCATCGAGTAGATGGGCGCTTCGATCTCGCCGCTCTCGACGACCTGCGCGTCCTCGGCGCGGAAGCCGAGCGTCACGGGCCCGTCCGGGACGCCGGCGAAGCCCGTGATGCGCACGTGCTCGCCCTCGAACACGCCGCCCGCGAGCCGGCCCTCCATCAGGTTCATGGCGGGGCTGCCGATGAAGCCCGCGACGAAGGTGTTCGCCGGGCGGTCGTAGATCTCCAGCGGCGTGCCGACCTGCTGCACCTCGCCCTTCGACATGACGACGACCCGGTCTGCGAGCGTCATCGCCTCGATCTGGTCGTGGGTGACGTAGATCGTCGTGGTCTTCAGCTCGTGGTGGAGGTTCTTGATCTGGGCACGCGTCGAGACGCGCAGCTTCGCGTCGAGGTTGGACAACGGCTCGTCCATCAGGAAGACCTTGGGCTTGCGCACGATGGCGCGGGCGAGCGCCACGCGCTGGCGCTGGCCGCCCGAGAGCGCGGCGGGCTTGCGGTCGAGGAACTCCACGAGTTCCACGGTCTTCGCCGCGCGCATCACCCGCTCGCGATGCTCGGCGGCGGGGATGCCGCGCACCTTCAAGGGAAAGCGGATGTTCTCGTAGACGCTCATCGTCGGGTAGAGGCCGTAGGACTGGAACACCATCGCGATGTCGCGGTCCTTGGGCTCGAGCTCGTTGACCCGTGCGCCGCCGATGAGGATGTCGCCCTCGGTGGCGTCCTCGAGACCGGCGATCATGCGCATCGTCGTCGTCTTGCCGCAGCCCGAGGGACCGAGCAGGACCAGGAACTCCCCGTCGGCGATGTGCAGGTCGAGCGCCTTGACGCCGACGAAGGAACCCCAGCGCTTGGACAGGTGCTTGAGCTCGATGTCCGCCATGGTCGTCAGCCTTTCACCGCGCCGGCGGTGAGCCCGCTGACGATCTGGCGCTGGAAGAACAGGACCAGCAGGAAGAGGGGCGCCGTCACCGAGACGACGGAGGAGACGGCGAACATGACGTTCCCCTTGGTCTGGGTCGTGCCGAGGAAGCTCGCGATCTTGGGCACCATGGTCTGGTTCTCCTTCGACAGGAGCATCGCCGTGACCGCGAAGTCGTTGTAGGCGAGCAGGAACGAGAACAGGCCGGTGGTGATCACGCCCGGCCACATCACCGGGATGATCACGTGCCGGAAGGCCTGGAAGCGCGAGCAGCCGTCGACCATGGCGCTCTCGTCGAGGTCCTTTGGAATGTTGCGGAAGAAGGCGGTGAGCATCCACAGCGTGAAGGGCTGGTTGATGGCGACGAGCACGATGATCGCGGTGGGCAGATGCCCCCACAGGTTCCACTGGAAGAAAGGCGGCAGGTAGCCCGACACGAGCGTGATCGGCGGCATCGCCCGGAAGACGAGGGCGACGAGCAGCAGCCAGAAGGCGTAGCGGTAGGTCGAGCGGCTGAGCGCGTAGCCGCCCAGCGTGCCGAAGGTGAGCGAGATGCACACCACGGCGACCACGACGATCAGCGTGTTGAGCGCCGCGCGCCAGAACTCCTCCTGGATCCAGGCGCCCTCGTAGCCGTCGAGCGTCATGCGCGCGCCGGTTTCCGCGAGGGTGAGCGGGCCGGTCAGCGCGTTCATCCAGTCCGCCTTGGAGAAGAAGTCGCCCTCGACCTTGAAGCTCCCCCAGAGCGTCCACAGGAACGGGAACGCGGCGACGACCAGCCAGACGGCGAGGAAGCCCATCAGGACGATCCGGACCGGAACCGGCCGGCGGTCGGCGAGACGCGTGCTCATGCCCCGGCCCTCCCGAACGAGCGCCAGGTGCGCACGAGTACCGGCGAGAGCAGGACGACGACGCCCGCGATCGTGAGCACGGAGGTCGCGGCGGCCGAAGACAGGAGCCGCGTCTCGCCGCCGAGATCCGAGTAGATGAAATAACTCAACGATTGCGCGTGAGCGCCCGCGTTGAAGCTGACGATCGGCTCGAAGACGCGGAAATTGTCCATGATCTTGATCAGCGCCATGAAGGTCGTCAGCGGCAGGAGGTGCGGGACGATCACCCAGCGGATGCGCTGCCAGCGCGTGGCGCCGTCGATCATGGCGCTCTCGAGCGTGTCCTGCGGCACCGTCTGGAGGCCGGCGTAGTAGACGACGAAGGCGAAAGGCGCGGTCGACCAGATGCCGTAGACGATCAGCATCGCCCACATGAGCGGCGTCGAGGCCTTGACCGAGAGGTTCGGGTCCCCGGCGAGCGCCTGCAGCGCGGCGCCGAGCACGCCGCGCGCGTCGACCATCCAGAACAGGATCAGCGCGCCGACGAGCGGGGTGACGATCATCGGCAGCAGCGAGACGAAGATCGTCGGCCCCCGCGCCGGGCGGGGGATGGCGTTGACCGCGAGCGCGATGGCGAAGCCGAGCAGGATCGACGCCGGCGTGACGAGGAGCGTGTAGGTGAGCGTGAAGGCCAGCGCGCCGTAGAAGGGCAGGTTGAGGAGCTGCGTCCAGAAGCGCCCCATGTCGGACGCCGCCGCCCAGGCCGCCGCGACCTCGGTCAGCGCGAGATGGTTGCGGTCCGTATAGATGCCGGAGCCGACGAAGCGCCCCAGCGGCTCGGCCTCGCGGATGGCGCGCGTCGCCTCCTGGTCCACCACCGTCGTCGTGGTGCAGCCGAACAGCGTGCAGTTCTCGACCTCGCGGATCACCTGCTCGTGCGGCGCGTAGACCGACTGTACCAGCACCGACACGATTGGGAACGCGATGAACAGGAGCATCGCGGCGGCCGTGGGCAGGAAGAACCAGAAGAAGGTGCCGTGCTTCATGGCCCTCTACCCTCGCGGCTCGGGCGGCGGGTGCCGGGCGCCATGCGGGGCGCCCGGCCTCGGTCTCTCGAGGTCGAGATCTCTTCCTCGGGGCCTTCGGGCCTACTGGATGAAGCCGCGCTCACGGGCCGCGGCGGTGTAGGCCGCCTCGATGTCGGCGAGCGTCGTGCGCGCATCCTCGCGACCGGTGAGGAAGTCGGCGATGTTGTCGCCGAGCGCGGTGTGGAGGATGCCCATGTAGGGCAGCATCGGGTAGGGCCGGGCGCCCATCGCCATGGTCTGGATGACGCCCTCGTTGACGGGGGCGGGCTCGTAGCCCTCGATCATCCACACCGCCTGCGGCATGGTCTCGTCGGTGAGGATCTCGGGGCTGATGCCGCGCTTCATGGCGACGAAGGTGGCCGCCGCGTCCTCGTCGGAGATGTTGCGCGCGACCGTCCAGCCGTCCCACCACAGCGTCGTCGCCGGGATCTCGCCGCCGCCCACCGTCATCGGCGCGCCGACCATCGTGTTCTCGTAGACCTCCGGCGTCGACCCTTCGGTGTCCATCAGCACGCCGGTGCGCGAGCCCCACATGTTCATCAGCGCGACGTTGCCCGCCTCCCACTCCGCCGAGGTGGCGTTCGAATCGTGGGTGAGGAAGTCGGGGTTCATGTACGCGGTCAGCGCCTTCATCGTCTCGAGCGCAGCGACACCCTGCTCGTTGTCGATGGAGACGTTCGGGGTGCCGGGCTCGAAGAACGCGCCGCCCATGCCGGTGTACATGTTGATGAATTCCTGGGCGAGGTTCCAGCCCGCGGCGTAGGCGCCACCCACGGGATTCTGCATGATGCCGGCGGCGCGGATCTTCTCGGCGGCGGCGAGCAGCTCCTCGTAGGTCCTCGGCGGCTCGACGCCGATCTCCTCGAGCACGTCGGCGCGGTACACGAGGTGCTGGGAATTCGCCATGAAGGCGACCGCCACGACCTCGCCGTCGACCGTGATCAGCTGCCGGCGCGGGATGTCTTGGCCGTACTGAGCGACGAGGTCGTCGAGGGGGCGGATGACGTCCTCGTTGAGGAGCGCGACGATGGAGGACGTCGCCACGATGGCGCTCGTGTACTCCGCCGGGTTGCCCTGCATGCCCGGCAGGTTGATCGTCTGGTGGTCCGCGGTGAGGTTCGCCCGCACGGTCAGCCCGTCGGTCGCGCACTCCGCCGCGTTGGCCGCGACCGTCTGGATCGCCGGGAACTCGTTGCCGACGATCGAGACCCGGCCGGAGGTCACCTCGCACGCCGCCGCCGCGAGGCCGGCGGAGCCGACGAGGCCCGCGCTCCCGAGAGCCGCGGCGAGTGTCACTGCACGCATCGAAATCGTCATGTTCGTCTCCCAGTCGCGTGCCCACGGGTGTCGGCCGGTCGCGGCGCCCCTCGGGTCAACGAACGAAGGTTCCAGCCTTTTGCATTCGTATGCAAGAAAAAACTTGCAGGGGTTCCGATTTTGTCCGAATCTGAGTCGCACGCCGTGCTCGACGGCGCTGGAGGCCTTGCGTGACAACGGGTTTCGATCCTTCCGCCGCGCTCGACGGGGAGTGTCGGCGCACTTTCCTGCGCGCGCTCTCCGCCCTCGCCGAGGCGCCTGCCGGTGGGCTCGAGGGGGCGCTTTCGCGCATCGCGCGAGACGATACGGTTTGGCGTGTGGCGCACCCGATCGACGTCGTCGAGGGGCGCGCGGAGGGGCTCGCGCGGGTCTGGATGCCGCTGAAGGCGGCGCTGCCGGATCTCGAGCGGCGCGATGGGATCTTCGTCTCCGGCGGCTACGAGGGGCGGACCTACGTCGCCGCCATGGGCCATTATTGCGGGACGATGCGCCGGGACTGGCTCGGCATACCGGCGACCGGCAAGCCCGTGTATCTGCGCTACGGCGAGGTCTGGCAGCTCGACGGCGAGGGCCGCGCCGTCCAGGCGACGTTGCTCTGGGACGTGCTCGACCTTATGCGCCAGGCGGGCGTCTGGCCGCTCGCCCCGCCGCTCGGCAGCCCGGAGGCCTGGCCGGCGCCCATCACGGCGGACGGCGTGCGGCTCGCCCCCTCCGACCCGGATATCTCGCGTGCGAGCCTCGCGCAGACGCTCGCCATGCATCGCAGCCTCGCCGAGCACGACGACCGGGCGAGCCTCTCCCGCGGGAGCCTGATCGCGATGCCGCAGCGCGACTACTGGCATCCGAAGATGATGTGGTACGGCCCCGCCGGCATCGGCACGACGCGCGGGCTCGACGGCTTCGTCGACGGGCACCAGCTGCCTTTCCGCATCGCCTTCCAGCGCCCGCAGGGCACGTTCGAGGAGGTGACGGCCGAGCGGGCGCGCAACGGCGCGGGGCATTACATCCGCATCGGCGACGGCCCGTACTCGGTCACGGGAGGCTGGCCGTCGGTCTACGCGATCCACGGCGGCGGCGGGTTCTGCGGCCTGCCGCCGACGGGCAAGCCGGTCTTCATGCGGGTGATGGACTTCTACCTCCACCACGAGGGCCTGATCCGCGAGAACTGGGTCCCGCTCGACATGCTCGACCTCCTGCGCCAGATGGGCGTCGAGCCGCTGGCGCGGATGCGCGAGGTGCTCCGGCGCGGAGCACCGTGATCGATCCGCTGCGGCAACGCGCGCCTCTCGCAGCCGCGCGCGGCGCGCTCGCCGGCGCGATCGTCGGGATCAGCGCGGCGGCGAGGGCGAGGAGGCCCAGCGCGGCGGCGCGGATCCGGAGGGGGCAGGGGACGCGCTCGCGTGCGCGGCGCGCCAGGCCCTCGGGCTCGTGCCGGTGACGCGCAGGAACTCGCGGTTGAAGTTCGACTTCGTCCCGAAGCCGCTCTCCAGCATCGCCCGCGTGACGTCGGCGCCCTCCGCGAGGAGCGCGCAGGCGCGGGCGACGCGGTGGCCGTTGACGAAGCGCGAGACGTTCTCCCCGCGCACCCGGTTGATGGCGCCCGACAGCGCCTTCGCCGGCACGCCCAGGCGGCGCGCGAGGCGCGAGAGCGTCAGGTCCGGGTCGAGATGGGGCGCGTCGCGCTCCATCAGCGCCTCCAGCCGGGCGACGAGCGCGGCGTCCTCCTCCTCGGCCTGCGGATCGCGCAGCGGGGGAAGGGGCTCGCGCGCCGGCGTTTCCGCGTCTCTCCCGGAGGGGCGGAGGTCGCGCGAGAGCGCCAGCGCGCCGATCGCGACGAGCGCGAGCGCCGTGAACAGGCTGATGATCGGGTCGCGCCAGGCGCCGACGAGCAGCGCCTGGTCCGCCGCGATGAGTGCGTCGCTCGCCGCCGAGCCGACGAGCAGCAGGCCGATCGCCCGCCAAATCAGCCGCGGGACCTCCCCGCTCTCGAGCCGTGCATCCGGCAGCGCCGCACCGCCGCGCGCGGCGAGGAGGAGCGCGATCCCGTAGCCCGCGAACGTCGCGACGACGACGACGTCGATCGCCGCCGGAGCCAGGACCACGCTCGCCGCCGCGACGAGCGGGGCCGCACCGTGCGCCGCGTCGCGCGCCGAAAGCGGCCGCAGCGCGGCGGCGACGAAGGCGAGCCAGGCGAGCGGCGGCAGGAGGCTCGCGGTGATCGGCTGGAGCGGGCGCAGGGCCGTGAGGCCGTAATGCTGCACCAGCGCGACGAGCGCGCCCTGCGCCGCGCCTGCGGCGATGAGGGCGAGGAGCAGCGGCGTGCCCTCGCCGCGGGCGAGCGCCCGCACGAGAAGGAAGGAGAGCACCAGCGAGGCGACGAGGGGGACGGGCAGGACGAGCATCGGATCGGAGAAGGAGCGTTGGCGTGACGCCCCATCCTAGACCGCGAACCGGTTCGCGGACGACCTCGAACCGGTTCTCGGACGCGCGAGGGGCCGCTTTTAGGCCATGCCGGAGGGGTCACGACGTCCCAACCTCGGAGCCCCGCTCATGTCCCTTCGCGTCATCCCCTTCGCCGCCGCCGTCGCGCTCGCCGCAGCGACCGCGTCGCACGCCGCCGCCCAGCCGGTGGGCACGATGCCCTTCACCGCCCCCCACCACGACACCTCGCTCTCGGGCGACGTGTTCTATCCCGCCGGCGCCGGCGGCACGCCCGCCCGTGTCGCCGAGAACATCATCTTCGTCGGCCTCGACGCGCGCATCGGCGCCGCTCCGGCAGAGGGGACGCACCCCGTCGTCCTGCTGTCGCACGGCATCGGCGGACACGTGCGCTCCCTCGCCTGGCTGGCCGCCGGGCTCGCCGAGCGCGGCGCGATCGTCGTCGGCGTGAACCACCCCGGCAGCACGTTCGGCGACTTCGACCAGGCCCGCGCCCTCGACCACTGGACCCGCGCGCAGGACCTGTCCGCCGCGCTCGACACGCTCCTGGCGGACCCGATCATCGGGCCGCGGGTCGATCCGGACCGGATCTACGCGGCCGGGTTCTCCTTCGGCGGCTTCACGGCGCTCTCCATCGGGGGGCTGCGCGGGGATCTCGCGGCCTACGCCGCCTTCTGCGAGACCGCCGCACCGCACGTCGCCCATTGCCGCGAGCTGCGCGCCGCCGGCATCGACCTCTCCGCCCGCGAGGCGGCGCTCTGGGACGCGTCCTGGCGCGACCCGCGCGTCGTCGGCGTCGCCGCGATCGATCCGGGCCTCCATGCCGGGCTCGGCCCCGCGCACGCGGCGGATCTCGTCGAGACCGTCGTCCTGATCGGGCTCGGCGAGGCGGGCGACAGGCTGATCGCGACGGACTTCACGGCCGACGGATCGGGCTTCGCCAGCGCCGTGCCGCAGGCCGAGGTCGTGATGCTCGCGCCGGCGAACCACTTCACCGCGCTTCCCCTCTGCAAGCCGGAAGGCGCCACGCTCCTCGCGGAGGAGGGGGACGATCCGGTCTGCACCGATCCGCCGGGCGCCGACCGCGCCGCCGTCCACGCCGCCATCGTCGCGACGATCGCCGACGCGTTCGGCCTCGTGCCGGCACGCGGCGCGCGGGACGGAGTCATGCCCTGAGCGAGCCCCTCGCGCCGCACGCCTGCGGAGGAAGCCCTGGACGAAGCGGCGGCGCTCCTCCATGTGAGGTGGCGAGACGCATCCCCCGAACCTCCGCCGAAAATCCCCGAAAGCCCCCTTGGAGCTCCCATGAGACCCGCCGCGCACGCCCGACCGGCGCCGCAGCCCCTCGGCGCGGACGACGCCGTCATTCGCGTCGAGGGGCTGGAGAAGACCTACGCCTCCGGCTTCACCGCGCTCAGGAACGTCGACCTCACCATCCGCCGCGGCGAGATCTTCGCGCTGCTCGGCGAGAACGGCGCCGGCAAGTCGACGCTCATCGGCGCGATCTGCGGCCTCGTGCGCCCGAGCGCCGGGCGCATCCTCGTCGACGGCCACGACGCGCTGGCCGACTACCGCGTCGCCCGCACGAAGATCGGCCTCGTGCCGCAGGAGCTCCACGTCGATTCGTTCGAGCGGGTGATGGATACGGTCGCCTTCTCCCGCGGCCTGTTCGGCAAGCCGCGAGACGCCGCCTTCGTCGAGGGCGTGCTGCGCGACCTTTCGTTGTGGGACAAGCGCGACGCCAAGATCATCGCGCTCTCGGGCGGCATGAAGCGGCGCCTGCTCATCGCCAAGGCGCTGGCGCACGAGCCCGCCATCCTCTTCCTCGACGAGCCGACGGCGGGCGTCGACGTCGAGCTGCGCCGGGACATGTGGCGGATGGTCCACCGCCTGCGCGAGCGAGGCGTCACGATCATCCTGACGACGCACTACATCGAGGAGGCCGAGGAGATGGCCGATCGGGTGGGCGTCATCCACAAGGGCGAGATCCTGCTGGTGGAGGAGAAGACGGCGCTGATGCGCAAGCTCGGCCGCCGTGAGCTGACCCTCCACCTGCGCGAGCCGCTCGCAGCCCTCCCCGACGCGATCGCCCGGCCGGCGCTCACCCTCGATGCGGAGGGACGCACGCTGACCTACGTCTTCGACAGCCAGAGCGAGGACACCGGCATCGCCGACCTCCTGCGCCGCCTGTCGGAGGCCGGCGTCGAGGTGCGCGACCTCGCCACCACCGAGAGCTCGCTCGAGGAGATCTTCGTCTCGCTCGTGAAGGGGCGCCCGTCATGAACCTCAACGGCATCCGCGCCATCTACCTGTTCGAGATGAACCGCTTCCGGCGTACGATCATGCAGAGCGTCGCCGCGCCCGTGCTCTCGACCTCGCTCTACTTCATCGTCTTCGGCTCGGCGATCGGCTCGCGCATCGACACGATCGACGGCATCTCCTACGGCGCCTTCATCGTGCCGGGGCTGATCATGCTCACCGTGATCACCGAGAGCCTGACGAACGCCTCCTTCGGGATCTACCTGCCGAAGTTCCAGGGCACGATCTACGAGCTGCTCTCCGCCCCGGTCTCGGCGGTGGAGACGGTCATCGGCTACGTCGGGGCGGCGGCGACGAAATCCGTGCTGATCGGCTGCCTGATCCTGGCGACCGCACGCATCTTCGTGGACTACACGATCGTGCACCCGCTCTGGACGGCGGGGTTCCTGGTCCTCACCTGCACGGCCTTCAGCCTGTTCGGCTTCATCATCGGGATCTGGGCGGACTCGTTCCAGCGCCTCCAGCTCATCCCGCTGATGGTGGTGACCCCGCTCGCCTTCCTGGGCGGCACGTTCTACTCGATCACGATGCTGCCCGAGCCGTGGAGCACGGTCGCTCTGTTCAACCCGGTGCTCTACCTCGTCAGCGGGTTCCGCTGGAGCTTCTACGGGGTCGCCGACGTCGCGCCGGCGGTGAGTCTCGCCATGACCTTCGTGTTCATGCTCGTCTGCCTCGCGATCGTGGCCTGGATCTTCAGGACCGGGTGGCGGCTGAAGAGCTGAAGGGGGCTCCGCGTGTCCGCCTCGGAGGGGAGGAGGCGAGGCTCTCCGCCGACGCCTCACCCCGTCGGAAGCCGATCCCGCATGTCTTCCGGCAGGGCCGCGCGGATCGCGTCGAGGAAGTCGCCGACCTGCTGCGGCTCGATCGGGCCGATGTGCTTGTGGCGCACGACGCCCGCCTGGTCGATGACGAAGGTCTCCGGCACGCCGTAGACGCCCCAGTCGATGGCCGAGCGGCCGTTCGCGTCGACGCCGACCCGGTCGTACGGGTTGCCGAGCGCGCCGAGGAAGCGCCGCGCGTTCTCTGGCGCGTCCTTGTAGTTGATGCCGACGATCGTGATGTAGGGCAGCTGGGCGAGCTCCATCAGCACCGGGTGCTCGATCCGGCACGGGCCGCACCACGACGCCCAGACGTTGACGATCGTCACCGGCCGCTCCGGCGTGCCCGCGAGATCCGCGGTCGTGAAGCCCGGGATCGGCACGCCGGCCTCGGCGAGGCCCTCGAGCGGCGGCAGGCTCACCTGCGGGGCGGGGCGGCCGATCAGCACGGAGGGCACGCGGGACGGATCCCCGAAGAGCCCGACCAGGAACAGCACCGCGAGGCCGGCGAAGATCAGGACCGGCAGCAGGAACAGGATACGGATCGGCGAGCGCTGCGCGGGAGCGTCCTTCGCGTCGCCGGGCTCGAATTGCGGGCGCTCGTCCATGCTCAGGCGCTCTCGGTGGTGGCGGGCCGCTCGGCCGACGGCGCGGGCGCGCCCGCGACGCGCTCGCCGCCGCGGCGCCCGCGTCCGGCGCCGCGTTCCTCGAGCTCGGCGAGCGCACGCCTCTGGGCGCGCTGGTCGAGGATCATGCGGGCGATCAGGCCGCCGATGACGAGCACCGTCGCGAGGTAGCTCGCCAGGATGAAGGGGGTGTGCGGATCGCTCATCGCCGCCTCCTCAGGCCGCCATCCGGCGCTCGTCGAGGCGCTCGGCCTCGAGGATCGACAGGGTGCGCACGCGACGGCGGTAGACCTCCGTGCGCATGGCGTACATGTGCATGGCCAGCGCCAGCAGGGTGACGCCGAGCGCCATGACGAGGAGCGGGTAGAGCATCGAGGGATAGATCGTCGGGCCGTCCATGCGGAAGACGCTCGCGGGCTGGTGGAGCGTGTTCCACCAGTCGACCGAGAACTTGACGATCGGCAGGTTGAGCGCGCCCACCAGCGTGAGGATCGCGACCGCTCGCGCGGCGCGCGAGGGATCCTCGATCGTACGCCACAGCGCGATGATGCCGGCGTACACGAGGAAGAGCACCAGCACCGAGGTCAGCCGAGCGTCCCACACCCAATAGGTGCCCCACATCGGCTTGCCCCAGAGCGCACCCGTTATCAGGCACACGAGCGTGAAGGCCGCACCGATGGGCGCCGCCGCCTTCTGGGACACGTCCGCCAGCGGATGGCGCCAGACCAGCGTGCCGATCGCGGACGCGCTCATCATCGCGTAGAGGAAGAGTGCGAGCCAGGCGGACGGCACGTGGATGTACATGATCCGGATCGTCTCGCCCTGCTGGTAGTCCGCCGGCGCGACGAACCAGGCCATCCACAGGCCGATGCCGAGCGTCGCGACGGTGAGGCCGGCGAGCCAGGGGAGCAGCGCCCCGGACCAACGCAGGAACGTGCTCGGATTGGCGAGTTTCGTCAGCATGCGGCTCCCTCGGGACCCGCACGATGTAGCGAGCCCGCTCCTCCCCCGCAACCGCGCCGAGGTCGCACCTCGGAGCCGTTCCGGCGCCGCCGACCATGCCGCGCGGACGGGGCGGGGGCAATGCGCGCAAGAACGGACCCGAACGCGGGCTCTCGCGCTGCGGACGCGCGCATCGAGGCCTCATCGTACCGGAGGCCTCGTCGCGCCGTCAGAGCGGCTCGATCGTGCAGGTCACCCCCTCGACCAGCGCGCGCGCGAGGCCGGCCTCGCTCGGGAACGCGGCGAGCGTGCGCACGAGGACGAAGCCCTCGCGACCGGGAGCCACGACGCGCAGGTCGCCGAACCCGTCCGCCGGCGCGTCCGTCGCGGCCTGCGCCTCCGCCTCGCGCGCGACGAGCGCGTCGAGCTGCTCGGGGGTGGCGACGACGAGCTCGAGGCGCCCACGCACGGCGGCGCGGTCCGTCACCGCGTAGTACGCGCCGCCACCCCGTGCGTGCAGCGAGATCGTCTGGAACAGCCGCCCGTCGAGGGCGCTCACCCGCAGCGGCCCCTCCGCGAGATCGTAGGCGCAGGCGCCCACCGCCGTCGCGGGGTCGTGCAGCGGCAACCAGGTCTCGGGCAGGCTCGGATCGACCGTGCCGAACCCCGCGTCGCGGGGCGCCGCGACGAGGACCGCGGTCTCCGAGGTCGCCGTGGGCGCGAGCCGCGCGTGCGCGTCCTGGCGGGCGAGCCAGGGCAGCATCAGGATGGCGGCGATGTGGGTCATCGCCGCCAGCACGAGCCCGATCGTCGTCGCGAGGGCGAGCTTGCCCACGTTTCGGCCGAGGCTGTCCAGGACGGCGCGGGCACCGGGGGTCACGACGTCGCCTCCCCGGGGCACGACAGGCGGACGATTCGCGGCATGGCGCCGTCGTCGAGCCAGCCCAGCGCGCCGGAGACCGGGCTGTCGTAGAGGCGCAGAACCGCCTGGAAGCGGCCGGCGCCGGGGAGCTGGAGCCAGTTCCCGGGGCGTGGGCCGGGGGCGAGCGCGATCGTCACCCCTCCGGCCTCGTCGCGCAGCATCTGCGGGGAGGCGAGCCCGGCGCGGCGCTGGGGCGTCTCGAGCACGCGGCCGTCGAGGTCGTAGAGCGTGACCGTCCAGGCGCGCGCCACCGGCGTCTCGCCGGACACGACGTAGCTGCAGGCGGCGTCGAGCGGCCGACCGAGCTCGTCGGTGTCGGCATGGAACGCGATGCCCTCGCCGAGCGCGAGCGGCACGTCGGCAGAGCGCGCCATGATGGCGCGGGCGTACGGGTCGGAGGACGGCGACCCGACGCTCGGCCACGCGACCCAGGCCTGCACCCGGCGCTCCCCGAACGGGTACTCGCCCTCGAGCACGAGCAGGGCGGAGCCGAGCCCGAGACCGGCGCCGAGCGCCGCCGCCCATGCGAGCAGGATCAGATGATAGGCGTTCCGGGCCGCCCGGCGCAGCGCTTCGAACATGGCGACGTTCCCGTGCGGCCCCCGGGCCTCAGCGCGTCACCGGCTCGAACCCGCCGACGCCGGGGGGCTGAGCGGCGAGGGCGGCGGGGCCGGGCGCGCGGCCCTCGCGGAAGCCGCGCGGCGAGCGAGCCTCCTCGAAGAGCGAGCCGATCCCGGTGACGACCTCGAAGGAGCGGCGCGAGAGCGCGTTGCGCCGGAGCGCCGCGACCTGCGGGTCGATGGTCGCGGTCGTCGTCGGGCCGCCGCCGGCGACGACCGAGCCGTCGTCCTCGAGCCCCGGGATCGGGCGCGGCTCGACGCCGCCGTGGGCGAAGGTCATGATCTCCTTGAAGGTCATGGCCGGGAGCGAGCCGCCGGTCATGTTGTTCGTGGAGGTGAAGTCGTCGTTGCCGAACCACACCGCGGCGACGAAATTGCCGGTGTAGCCGGCATACCATGCGTCACGGTAGGCGTTCGTCGTGCCGGTCTTGCCCGCCGAGCGGATGCCGTCGAGGGCCGCGCGACGTCCCGTGCCGCGCTCGGGAACCGCCGCGAGCATCGTGTTCATGTCCGCGACGACGCCGGTGGCGAGCACCCGCTCGCGCGGCGCGTCGCGGTCGTGGGCGTACAGGACCGCGCCGTCCGGCGTCGTCACCTCGGCGGCGGGATAGGGCCGCGCCCGCTCGCCGCCGTTGGCGAAGACGGCGTAGCCCGCCGCCATGTCGAGCACGGTCATCTCGGAGGCGCCGATCGGCAGCGAGGACGTGTCGGCGAGCGGCGTCTCGACGCCCATGCGCCGCGTCGTCTCGATGATGCGCGCGCGTCCGCGCTTGGCGTCGCCCTCGCCGATCTCGACGGAGAGGCGCACGGGGATCGTGTTGATCGATCGCGCCAGCGCCGTGATCATCGGCATCGCTCCCGCGTAGGAGCGGTTGTAGTTGTTCGGGCACCAATTGCCGAGGCATATCGGCCGGTCGACGACCGTCGAATCCGGGCGATAGGGCAGGTAGGACAACGCCGTGGCGTAGACGAAGGGCTTGAAGGACGAGCCCGGCTGGCGGCGCGCGTGCGCGGCGCGGTTGAACTGGCTCTGCCCGTAGTCGCGCCCGCCGACGATGGCGCGCACGGCCCCGTCCGGCTCCATCAGGACGACGGCCGCCTGCCCGACGCGGTAGCGCTCGCCGTGCTGGCGCAGCATGTCCTCGACCGCGAGCTCGGCGCGCTGCTGCATGGCCTGGTCGAGCGGGGTCTTCACGACGAGCACCCGGTGCCCGTCGAAGTAGCCGTCGCGGGCCATGTCGCGGACCTGCTCGAAGGCCCAGTCGAGATAGTAGTCCGGCGTCGTCTCGCGGCCGCGGTCGATCGCGCTCGCAGGATTGCGGCGCGCGATCTGCACCTGGCCCTCGGACATGAAGCCCGCGTTCACCATGGCGGTGAGCACGTCGTTGGCGCGGGCGCGCGCGGCGGGCAGGTTGACGTGCGGCGAGAAGCGCGACGGCGCCTTGAACAGGCCGGCCAGCATCGCGGCCTCGGCGAGCGTCACCTCGCCGATCGGCTTCCCGAAATAGAAGTCCGCCGCGGCGACGACCCCGAAATTGCCGCCGCCCATGTAGGCGCGGTCGAGATAGAGCTTGAGGATCTCGTTCTTGGAGAGCTGGAACTCGAGCCAGAGCGCGAGGAACGCCTCCTTGATCTTGCGGTCGAGGGTGCGCTCGTTGGACAGGAACAGGTTCTTGGCGAGCTGCTGGGTGATGGTCGAGCCGCCCTGTACCACGCCACCCTCGCGCGAGTTCGCCACGAGCGCGCGCGCCGTGCCGATCGGGTCGATGCCCCAATGCGTGAAGAAGCGCCGGTCCTCGGTGGCGAGCGCCGCCTTGATGACGACCTCGGGGATCTCGTCGATGGCTACCGAATCGTCGTGGCGGATGCCGCGCCGGCCCACCTCCTGGCCGTAGCGATCGAGGAAGGTGACGGCGAGCTCGTCGGTGCGCCGCCAGTCCTCCTGCGTCTCGTAGAAGGCTGGAATGGCGAGCGCGAGCATCACGGTCGCACCGGCGAGCCCGAGCGTCACGCCCTCGGAGGCGAGGTCGAGCACGACGCGCGCGGCGCCGCGGGCGCGGAAGAGATCCGTGAAGGCGGTGTAGCGGCGCCACAGCGTCTCGAGATCACGGCGCGAGTCGAACGCCGAGGCGGAGAGCCAGGCGTCGAACGCCAGCGCGGCCCGCTTGACCCGTGTCCAGACGCTGATCTTCCGATCGAAACGCACCCGCTTCCCCCGCTCCCCGTCCAGGCCGCTTAACCGAAGGTTAATCGCCCAGCTTCCTATCAGACATCCGTGCCCGCGGCGATTCGAATCCGAACCGTGCGGTCGCTTCCAAACGGTTGGGCACGCCCCGGGTTCGCCCCGGATCGGCCGCGCCGCCGCCACGCTCCCGCCCGGGAGGCGGCGCAGTAGCCACAGGCGCCGGTCTCCCGTCGCGGTGGGACCCGCAAGGCGCGTGCCGGTCGCATTCGCCGCGAAAAGGGGCCGCCGCGTTCGGATTTCGTTGAGGTTGACGGGCGGTGAACGCCCGCCGAGGATCGCCCCATGTCCCGCCGCGAGACGCCCGTCCCCGCCGCTGCCCCGTTCTGGCGCACGAAGTCGCTGTCCGAGATGTCGGAGGCGGAGTGGGAGAGCCTGTGCGACGGCTGCGGGCGCTGCTGCCTCGTCAAGCTCGAGGACGAGGACACCGCCGAGGTCGCCTACACCGACGTCGCCTGCCGCCTCCTCGACGCCGGCACCTGCCGCTGCCGCGACTACGAGAACCGCCAGGCCCAGGTGCCCGACTGCGTGCGCCTGACGCCGCAGGCGGTCGAGAGCCTCTCCTGGCTGCCGGGCACCTGCGCCTACCGCCGGATCGCAGAGGGCAGGGGGCTCGCCTGGTGGCACCCGCTGGTCTCCGGCTCGCCGGAGACGGTGCACGCGGCGGGGGTATCCGTGCGCGGGCGGGTGTCGGGGATGGAGGACGAGGTGGGGCTGGCGGAGCTGGTGGAGCGGGTGGTGGGGTGGCCTTGGGGGGAGTGAGAGGGCGCGACACGGCGCGCGCGCTCCCGTGCACGGCTCGGTGACGTCGTCACCCCCGCCGGCTCGCATCCGCCTTCGTCTTCTCCCCATCCTCCCCGTCCTCCTCCCCCGGCACGCTCGTCTCCTCCCCGAGCGCCTCCCTCATCCACAGCATCTTCACGAAGACCATGATCGTGACCGCCATCGGCACGGCGAGGAAGACGCCGAGGAAGCCCCAGACCAGGCCGAAGGCCACGATGGCGAAGAGAGCGAAGGCGGGGGCGAGCTTCACCGCCGCGCGCTGGATCAGCGGCAGGAAGACGTTGCCCTCGAGCTGCTGCACGACGGTGACGACGACGATGGTCCAGATCACCGCGTTCATCCCCTCGTTGAAGGCGAAGACGACGGCGGGGACGGAGCCGAGGAAGGCGCCGAGGAAGGGGATGAAGTTCGTCACCCCCGCGATCAGGCCGAGGGCGGCGGGGGACGGCAGGCCGATCCACCAGAAGCCGATCCCGGTGAGCACGCCGACCAGCGCCATCGACATGAGCTGGCCGAAGAACCACAGCCTGAGCGCGTTGCCCGTGGTCAGGAAGGCGGCGTCGATGCGCTCCTGGTGCTCGTGGGGGAAGAGCCGCACGATGCCGCGCCGGTAGAGCGCCGGGTCGTAGGCGAGATAGATCCCCGCCACGATCACGATGAGGGCGTCGAACAGGCCGCCGAGCACGGTGAAGCCGATGTTCGCCGCGCGGCTCATCAGCGTCGAGCCGTCGCCGGCGGCCGAGGTGAAGCGCTGCTCCAGGCGCTCTACGGGATCGTCGATGTCGAAACGCTCGCCGATCGCGCGGATCGCCTCGGGCAGCTGCTCGATCACGTCGCGCACCTGGCCCTGGATGGTCATGGTGAAGAACGTGGCGAAGCCGGCGATCACGGCGATCAGCAGCACGAGGCCGACATAGAAGGCGGCGTTGCCGGAGAGCCCCGGGATGCGGGCGACCTGGTCGACGAAGGCGCGGATGATGACGCCGAGCAGCAGCGCGCCGAAGGCGAGAACCAGAACGTAGGCGAACTGGTAGACGGCGAAGGCGAGCGCCGTGACGAGCAGGACGATCAGCACCTTGCGCACGAACGGCGTCTCGCCGCCGGCGAAACCGGGCGTATGAGCCGCACGCGCGTCCGCGCCGGGGCGGGGTGGCGCCTGCACCCGCGCCACCTCGTCCGTCGTTTCCCCCGCCGTGTTACCCACCATGAGCGCCGCTCCTCCCGCGCTCGCCAACGGGGGCGGTGTAGCGGTGGTTCCGGCGGCAGTTCGGGTCCTGCGCGGGTCAGCCGCGGCGCAGCAGATCCTTGGCCAGCATGCAGTGGACGCCCTTGTTGCCGTTAACGACCTGCGTGATGCGCAGGTCGGCGGCGAGGCTCGCGAGCATGTAGGCGTCCTCGCGCGAGATGCCGGCCTCGTTGACGACGAGGTCGATCATCTCGCGCAGCGCGATCACGACGCAATCGTCGAGATCCGGGTCGAAGGCCATGGTGATCCAGTGCGTCGGCGTCTCGGCCAGCGGCCAGGTGAGCCTCATGTCGTTGCGGGCGTGGAGCTCGAACGTGCCGACGAGCCCGGTCTCGATCGCCGTGATGCAGACCTCGCCGTCGCCCTGCGCGCCGTGCCCGTCGCCCACCGAGAAGTTGCCGCCGTCGACGTGGACGGGCAGGTAGAGCGTCGTGCCGGCGACGAGTTCCTTGTTGTCGAGGTTGCCGCCGTTTCGCCGCGGCGGCAGCGTCGACAGCGCGCCCCATTCCGGCGGCGGCGCGACGCCCATGACGCCGAAGAAGGGTGCGAGCGGCAGCTCCAGCCCCCAGGAGAGGCGCGCCACGTTTCGCGCGCGGTCGAGGGGGATGTGAACGCAGAGCGGCGTCGCGAAGTCGTCCGGGAGCGCGCCGCGCTGGGGGCCGAGCGTGTTGTAGCCCCAGTCGTAGTGCAGGTCGATCGCCGCGATGCGTACCTCCAGCACGCCCCCTGCCTTCAGCCCGCGCACGGCGACGGGCCCTGTGCAGATGTGGCCCGGCAGCTTCGGCGAGAGCGCCGCGTGGATGGCGCGGAGCGCCGGCGGCACCGTGAACGGCGCGGGCGGCATCACCTCCGCGGCGCCGGAGACGGTCGAGATCGTCACCCGGTCGCCGCTGTCGACGACGAGCCGCGGGGCGAGCGCGGCGTCGAAGTACCCCCAGTGCACGGTCTCGGGTGCGGCGTCGAGGCGATGGTCGGCCATTGCGGTCTTTCCGGTTCGTCGACCCAGCTATAGCCGCCCGAGCCCGCCACGTCACCGCGCGGGGATGCTCACAGCCATCCCTTGCGCTTGAACCAGTAGAAGGAGCCGGCGGCCGAGACGACCATGGCAGCGAGCGCCACCGGGTAGGCGAAGGCCCATTCGAGCTCCGGCATGTGCGTGAAGTTCATGCCGTAGACCGTGCCGACCAGGGTCGGCGGCAGGAAGATCACGGCCGCGACCGAGAGCACCTTGATGACGCGGTTCTGGGCGAGGTTGATCAGCCCGAGCGTCGCCTCCTGCAGGTAGACGATCTCGGCGGTCAGCTGGCCCTCGTAGGCCGACAGCGAGCGCAGGTCGCGCTCGAGCTGCTTGAGGCGGTGGGGAGCCTCCTTCGACAGCCAGTGCTCGCCGCCCTGGCGCACGAAGGGCACGAGGCGGGTGAGCGAGAGCAGGCTCTCGCGCAGGATCGAGATCATCATGTTGCGACGCCCCAGCCGCATCAGGATGTCCTGGAGGTCGCTCTCCGCCTCCTTGGCCTTGCGCGGCCCGCTCTCCACGAAGAGGTGCGTCGAGACGCCGTTCAGGTCGGCGGCGACGTACTCCAGCACGTCCGCCGCGCGCTCGACGATCGCGTCGACGAGCGCCACGAAGACGAGGTCGCTCGTCGGCCGCGCTTCGGGCTGGCGGGCCCATTTCGTCTCGAAAGCGCGAAAGGGCAGGGGATCGCCGTAGCGAATCGAGACGAGATGGCGCTCGCTCAGCACGAAGGTCGCCTGCGTGCGGGCGGGCCGCCCCTCGCCCGCGCCCTCGATGATGGTGGCGGTGACCACGAGGGAGCCGTCCACGCGGTAGAGGCGCGAGCTCTCCTCGATCTCGGCCATCTCCTGGCGGGTCGGCACCTCGACGCCGATCATCCGCTCGACCGCCTCCTCCTCCTCGGGGGTGGGTTCGCACAGGTCGATCCAGACCGCGTCCGGATGCGGCTCCGTCTCGGGCAGGCGCACGAGCGTGCCGTCGCGGGCGCCGTAGAGGGTGATCATGCGGGGGTGCCTCCTTCGCGGCGAGGCCGCGCGTGCCGCGGATGCCGCTCGTAGCGCCGCGGGCGGGAAAGGGGAAGACGGCTGGCGTCGATATCTTGCGTGGATGCGGCGTCCAGAACGCGTGGATTCGTTTTCATTTGCGTTGACGCCATGATTCGATTGCGGCCGTCCCTCTCGCCGGGTCGTCCCTCCTCGGTCATGATGGCGGCACGATGAGCACGAACGGCGACCCCACGCCGAGGAGAGCGGTCATGAGGTTCGAGCATGCGGACGATCCCGTTCACGGGGACGCCCGATCCTGTGACGCGATCGAGACGGTGATCGTTCCGCGGGCGCGCGACATCGGCTCCTTCGAGGTGCGCCGCGCGCTGCCCTCGGCGAGGAAGCAGATGGTGGGCCCCTTCATCTTCTTCGACCAGATGGGCCCGGCCGAGTTCCTGCTCGGCGCCGGAATGGACGTGCGCCCGCACCCGCACATCGGGCTCGCCACCGTCACCTACCTGTTCGACGGCGAGATCATGCACCGCGACAGCCTCGGCACCGAGCTGCCGATCCGGCCCGGCGCGCTCAACCTGATGACCGCGGGGCGCGGCATCACCCATTCGGAGCGTACCTCCGCCGATCTGCGAACCACCGGCTCCAAGCTGTTCGGGATCCAGAGCTGGGTCGCCCTGGCCGAGCGCGACGAGGAGGGCGATCCCGGCTTCGTGCACTACGCCGCGGACGCGCTCCCGATCCTCGAGGGCGAGGGCAAGAGCGTGCGGCTGATCGCCGGCGCCGCGCTGGGCGCGCGCTCGCCGGTGCGGACCTCGACGGAGACGATCTACGCCGACGCGATACTCGAGGCCGGCGCGGTCGTGCCCTTCGACGCGGATTGGGAAGAGCGGGCGATCTATACCGTCTCCGGCGACGTCGAGATCGCCGGCGACCGGTTCGGCCCCGGCCGGCTTCTCGTCTTCCGGCCGGGCGACCGCATCGCCGTCCGCGCGGCGACGCCGGCCCGCTTCATGATGCTCGGCGGCGAGCCGATGGACGGTCCCCGCTACATCTGGTGGAACTTCGTCTCCTCCCGGCGCGAGCGCATCGAGGAGGCGAAGAACGACTGGCGCGAGGGCCGCTTCGCCGGCGTGCCCGGCGAGACGGAGTTCATCCCGCTGCCCGGGCGGTGAGGCCGGCGGCAGCCCCTTCGAAACCCGGCTCGGCCGCGGACGTTGGGTCGGCGCAACGGAAGGACCGACCCATGGCCGATCGCGAGCGTACCTCCCCACCGACGTCGCAAACCTCGCACGGACCGCCCGAGACGATCCTGCCGATCTCTCCCGGCGACGAGGCTGCGCCGGGCACGACCGGTGCCGGCGAGAACGTCTGCCCGGACTGTCGCGGCAGCGGTCGGCTCGAGAACCGGCCATGCCCGACCTGCGGCGGGACGGGCGTCGTCGAGGAGGGGATCGGCGGCGGTTGATCGCGTGAGTGGCGCGCGCGGCCGTTCCGAGCTAGAGCGGGAGGGCGCGGCCGCGCACCGCCCGCCGAGAGCCGAGACGAGCCCGAGATCCCGAATGCGAGACCCGATGCCCGCCGAGCCAGCCATCGTCCTCACGCTGTCCTGCCGCAACCGCCCCGGCATCGTCGCCGCTGTCTCGGCGCATCTCTTCGAGAACGCCTGCAACATCCTCGACGCGCAGCAGTACGACGACACCCAGACGGGCAACTTCTTCATGCGCGTCGTGCTCAACCGGCTCGACGGTGCCGCGCCGGTGGAGGCGCTTCGCGAGGGCTTCGCGCCGCTGGCGGAGCGCTTCGGCATGGCCTGGTCGATGCGCGGCACGGACGCGCGCCGGCGGGTGATGATCCTCACCTCGCGTTTCGACCATTGCCTCGCCGACCTGCTCTACCGCTGGCGCACGGGCGAGCTCGCGATGGACCTCGCGGCGATCGTCTCGAACCACCCGCGCGAGACCTTCGATCATCTCGATTTCGGCGGCGTCCCCTTCCACCACCTGCCGGTGACGAAGGACACCAAGCTCGAGCAGGAGAGCGCCCTGTGGCGGCTCGTGCAGGAGGTTTCGCCCGATCTCGTCGTGCTCGCGCGCTACATGCAGGTGCTCTCTGACGGGCTCTCTGCGAAGATGACGGGCCGCTGCATCAACATCCATCATTCCTTCCTGCCGGGCTTCAAGGGTGCCAAGCCCTACCACCAGGCGCACGCGCGCGGCGTGAAGCTGATCGGCGCGACGGCGCACTACGTGACGTCGGACCTCGACGAGGGGCCGATCATCGAGCAGGACGTCGAGCGCATCTCGCACCGGGACACGCCCGACGACCTCGTGCGCAAGGGCAGGGACATCGAGCGGCGGGTGCTGGCGCGCGCCGTACGGTTGCACATCGAGGATCGCGTCGTCCTCAACGGCGGCAAGACGGTGGTCTTCACCGACTGAGCCGCCGCCCCGCCGCCGATTTTTCGCCAACCCGCTCTGTCAAACCGCCGGCCCGTGGCTATGATCGCGCCGCGCCGCGGGGAGGCGCGGCCAGGAAGAGGACCTCACATGACACGAGATAAGCGCTTTCGCGCGCGTCGCCTCGCGCTGATGACCGGCGTCGCCGCCACGGTTCTCGCCCTGGGCGACATCGGGGCCTCTCCCGTCCGGATCGCGCTGCCGGCGGGCGAGGGGCCGGTTTCCGTCGAGGCCGTGACGCTGGAGCGCGGGCTCTTCGCAGCCGCTCTCGCGCAGAGCGCCGTGACGCTCGAGAACGTCACGATCGACGCCGGCCCGAGCGTCTACCGCCTGCCCAGCGTCACGATCGAAGGCTCGAGCCTCTCGCGCGAGGCGCTGCTCGACGTGCTCCAGGGCAAGGCCGACGCGCCGTGGCACGAGGCGCTCGCCGGAATCTCGGCCGAGCGGATCACGATGCCCCGGCTCGTCATCGAGCAGGAGGTCGAGGACGCGCGCACGACGATCACCTACAGCGACCTGGTCGCCGAGGACGTGAGCGCGGGCGTGATCGCCCGCTTCGTGGCGGGCTCGGGACGCATCGCCGCCGAGGGCCCCGACGGGCGGCCCTTCGAGGGTGAGATCGGCGAGACCGTGGTCGAGGGCTTCGACCTGCCCTTCACCGTGCGCTGGTACACCGACGGCGCGCCGGAGGACGGCGAGAACCCGTTCCGGTCGATCTACGACTCCTTCTCCGTCGCCGCCATGCGCTTCGGCGACGACGACGCCTCCTTCGCCGTCGGGCGCGTCTCCGGCGACGCCGTGGAGGGCCGCCTGATGCGCGAGCCCTTCACGACGATGATGCCCGAGCTGGAAGCGATGGCGGAGGCGGGCGAGGAGCCCGGCGAGGAGGACACCCGCCGCATGCTCGGCATGATGGCCGACATGATGGGCGCCGTGCGCGTCGGCCGGGTGGTCGTCGAGGACGTCGCGGTCACCGTCGCCGAGGCCGGCGACGACCCGGTCTTCGGCATCGAGCGTATCGTCTTCGGGGGTGACGGGCCCGCACGCGCCGAGACCATTCGTGTCGACGCGGAGCAGGCGCAGCTGACGATCGCGGCCGTCGTCTCCGAGGGCTTCTCCGTCGCGCCGATGATCGAGGGCATGCGGCGCATCGCCGAGGGCGAGGCCGCGCTCGACGCGGCAGGCGCGCGCGCGCTCGTGCCGACGATCGGCACGCTGCGGCTCGAGGAGCTCGCCGGCTCCATCGTGCCGCCGGGCCGCGAGGAGCCGGTCGACCTGACGCTGGCCACCTTCGCGATGACGGCGGACGACGTCGTCGACGGCGTGCCGTCGAGCCTGCGCGCGCGCTTCGACAACCTCGCCTTCGCTCTGCCGGAGGGTTCGGGACAGGGTCGCGTGGCGCAGCTGCGGGCGCTCGGCTACGAGGAGGTCGATCTCTCGGGCGCCTTCGCCGCGCGCTGGAACGCCGCGGAGCAGACGCTCGCGATCGAGGAGGCCGTGCTGACGGGCGTCGACATGGGCCGCTTCGGCCTCGCGGCGGAGTTCGGCAACATCGGGGCGGGCATCTTCTCCGGCGACCAGATGGCGGCGATGATGGCCGCGGCCGCAGCCACCGCGCTCAGCTTCAGCGTCTCGATCGCCGACGAGGGACTGACCGAGCGGCTCCTCGACATGCAGGCCGGGCGCATGGGTGTCGGTGCCGACGACCTGCGCGGGATGGGCGTCATGGCGGCGCGTACCATGGTGCCGGCGCAGCTCGGCGCGACGCCCGAGGCGATCGCGCTCGGCGAGGCGCTCGCGACGTTCCTGGAGGCTCCCGGCGAGCTCGACGTGTCCGTGACCGCGGTCGACCCCGCCGGCGTGCCGCTCGCCGCGGCGATGCAGACTGAGGATCCCCGCGAGCTCCTTCCGCTCGTGACGATCGAGGCGCAGGCGCGCTGACGCGCCCATTCCGGTGCGGACGGCGAGACGGGCGCGTTCCAGCGGGGCGCGCCCGTTTCATCGGTGCTGTTGCACCCGGTATGGAAATCGGAACGCGACTCACGACTTGTCCCTCCAGACGACAAGGAGGATTCCATGAACCCCAACGCCACGAGCGACGACCCGCGCGACTTCCTGCAGGATCAGGGCTTCTCTTCCTATACGGCCGAGGACCACGCGACCTGGGCCCGCCTCGCCGCGCGCCAGCGCGCGATCCTCGAGGGCCGCGTGGTCGACGGTTTCCTGGACGGCCTCGACCGGCTCGGCATCTCCGACGACGGCATCCCGGACTTCCGCGTCATGAACGAGCGCCTGAAGGCGACGACCGGCTGGGAGGTCGTGGCGGTGCCGGGGCTCGTGCCGGACGTCGTGTTCTTCAAGCTGCTCGCCGACCGCAAGTTTCCCGCCGGCTGGTGGATCCGCAAGCCCGAGCAGATCGACTACATCGAGGAGCCCGACGTCTTCCACGACGTGTTCGGCCACGTGCCGCTGATCATGCAGCAGGTCTACGCCGACTATCTCGAGGAATACGGCAAGGCCGGGCTCGAGGCGGCGCGGCACGGCACGCTGCACCGGCTGGCGCGGCTCTACTGGTACACCGTCGAGTTCGGGCTGGCGCAGACGCCGCAGGGGCTTCGCATCGTCGGCGCGGGCATCGCCTCCTCGCCCGGCGAGACCGTGTTCTCGATCGAGAGCGCCTCGCCCAACCGAGTCGCCTTCGACCTCGGCCGGGTGATGCGCACGCGCTACCGCATCGACGACTTCCAGGAGACCTACTTCGTGCTCGACGGGCCGGACGCCTGGCCGCGCCTCGACATCGCCGAGCTCACGCCGCTGTGGCGCGCGCTCGACCGCGAGAGCGACCTCGACCCCGGCGACGTGCTGCCGGACGACCGCGTCCTCACGCGCGGCACCGGCGCGTACCACCGCGAGAAGGCGCACGTCTGAGGGCGCAGCGAAGGGCGCGAAGATCGCTTCGATTTTTCGTCCCGGAGGGCTGGACACGCCCCCCGGCTTCGGATATCGAAGCGCCCTCACGACGGGGCGGCCACCGCCGCCCCCGACTGGACCGGGCGCATAGCTCAGTTGGTAGAGCAGCTGACTCTTAATCAGCGGGTCCTAGGTTCGAGCCCTAGTGCGCCCACCACCGGTTTTCGAAAAGGCCCGTGGGTCCGCGACGGATCCGCGGGCCTCTTCCGTTTCGGCTCGCACGGCGGTCTCATGCCGCACGACGCGGCGCGACACGTGTGACGGCCCTCCTCCAGATCACGCCGGAGACGACGAGCGATGCCCGACACTTCGCGTTCCCCGTGGTGGGACGCCAACCGAAAGGCCTGGGCGCGTCGCGCCGCCCTGCACGTCGCCGACGGGACCGGGTTTTACGACGTCGCCGGCTTCCTCGGCGGGGGCGAGGCGCTCTATCCGATCGAGGCGGCGGAGATCGGGAACGTCACCGGCCTCAGGATCGCGCATCTCCAGTGCCATTTCGGCCTCGACACGCTCTCGCTCGCCCGGCGCGGCGCCGACGTGACGGGCCTCGATTTCGCTCCCGAGGCGATCGGCGCGGCACGGGATCTGGCGGCCCGGGCGGGGCTCGCGGCACGCTTCGTGGAAGCGGACGTCTACGAGGCACGGGAGGTGCTCGAGGGCGCGTTCGATCTCGTCTATGCCACGTGGGGTACGATCGTCTGGCTGCCGGACGTGCGGCGGTGGGCGCGGACGGTCGCGAGCCTGCTCGGGCCGTCGGGCGCGCTCTACTTCGCCGATCTCCATCCCTCCGCCCTCGTGCTGGACGAGCGGGAGGGCCGTCTCCAGCCGAGCTACGGCTGGCGCACGCCCGCGGACCGGCCGGACCGCTTCGTCGAGACGGCGAGCTACACCGGTGACGCCTTCTCGACGCCGGTCGAGGAGTTCTGCTGGATTCACCCGCTCTCGGACATCATCGGCGGGCTCCTCGACGCGGGAATGGCCATCGAGTTCCTCCACGAGCACGAGCGGATACCGTCGCGCCTCTTCCCGTCGATGGTGCCGGGCGCGGACCGCATGTACCGGCTGCCCGACGGCGCGGTGCCGATACCCCTCGCCGTGTCGATCCGCGCGACGAAGCGCTGAACGCGCCGGGCGATCCGGTCGAGCCGCGCAGGGCGCTCGCACGCCGTCGCGCTGGCGAGCCGGCCTTGCATCCTCACCCTCGTCCGCGTAACCATGATGGCTCAGCTGCATTGCAGCATAGCCACCGTCCAGACGCAGCCCCGAGGCCGATGTAACTCCGCCGCCTCCTCATCGACGACCCGCCCCGCTCGAGGCTCCGCCTCGCGGCGCCGGCGCTCGCGGCTTCGCCTGCTCGCATATCGATGCGTCACCTCTCTCGATCCCCCGCGCCCCGCCCGTCCGCGTGGCGACGAAAGCGACTTTTCATGAAGACCTTCTCCCCCGCGCGGCTACGCGCAGACTGGCTCGGCAACGTCCGCGCCGACCTCCTGGCCGGGCTCGTCGTGGCGCTCGCCCTGATCCCCGAGGCGATCGCGTTCTCCATCATCGCCGGCGTCGACCCGAAGGTCGGGCTCTACGCCTCGTTCTCGATCGCGGTGATCACCGCGATCGTCGGCGGCCGGCCGGGGATGATCTCGGCGGCGACGGCGGCGACCGCGGTGCTGATGGTCACGCTCGTGCGCGACCACGGGCTCGAGTACCTGCTCGCGGCGACCGTGCTCGCCGGCCTCATCCAGATCGTCGCCGGCTGGGCGGGCATCGCGCAGCTGATGCGGTTCGTCTCGCGCTCGGTGATGACGGGCTTCGTCAACGCGCTGGCGATCCTCATCTTCATGGCGCAGCTGCCGGAGCTGATCGGCGTGACCTGGATCACCTACGCGCTGGTGGCGGCGGGCCTCGTCGTGCTCTACGGCCTGCCGCGGATCACGACGATCGTGCCGGCGCCGCTCGTGTGCATCGTCGTCGTGACGCTCGCCGTGTGGGCGCTGGGCCTCGACGTGCGGACCGTCGGCGACATGGGCGAGCTGCCCTCCGCGCTGCCGGTGTTCCTGATCCCCGACATCCCGCTCACCTTGGAGACGCTGCTGATCATCCTGCCTTATTCCGCCGCGGTCGCGGCGGTGGGGCTGCTCGAGTCGCTGATGACGGCGCAGATCGTCGACGAGCTCACCGACACGCCGAGCGACAAGCGCCAGGAATGCGTGGCTCAAGGGCTCGCCAACACGGCGACGGGCTTCATCGGCGGCATGGCGGGCTGCGCCATGATCGGGCAATCGGTGATCAACGTGAAGTCCGGCGGGCGCGGGCGGCTGTCGTCCTTCTCCGCGGGCGTCTTCCTGCTCGTGATGATCGTGGCGCTCGGCGGCCTCGTCGCCGAGATTCCCATGCCGGCGCTCGTCGCGATCATGATCATGGTCTCGGTCGGCACCTTCTCCTGGTCCTCGCTCGCGAACCTGCGCACGCATCCGCGCTCGTCGAGCGTGGTGATGCTGGCGACCGTGGCCGGCGTCGTGCTCACCCACAACCTCGCCATCGGCGTGCTGCTGGGCGTCCTCCTGTCGGGCATCTTCTTCGCCTGGAAGATCGCGCAGCTCTTCCGCGTGACATCGGACCTCTCCGACGACGGAGCGACCCGCACATATGTCGTGGAAGGGCAGCTGTTCTTCGCCTCCGCGGAGACCTTCGCCGCCTCGTTCGACTTCAAGGAGGCGCTGGACCGCGTCGTCGTCGACGTGTCGCGGGCGCACATCTGGGACATCTCCAGTGTCTCGGCCCTCGACACGGTGGTACTCAAGTTCCGTCGTGAAGGCGCGGAGGTGGAGATCGTCGGGCTCAACGCGGCGAGCGAGACGATCGTCGACAAGCTCGCGATCCACGACAAGCCGGGAGCGCTCGACAAGCTCCTGGAGCACTGAGGAAGGATACGGCCATGGCTCGCCTCGTCGCCTGCATCGACGGCTCGATCTACTCGCACTCGGTGGCGGACCACGCCGCCTGGGCCGGCCTGCGGCTGGGGGCTTCGGTCGAGCTCCTCCAGGTTCTCGGTCGCCGTGAGGTGTCGAACGCGGACCTCAGCGGGAGCCTTCCCGCGGACGCACGGGTTCACGTGCTCGACGAGCTCGCGGAGCTCGACGCGCAGCGCGCGAAGCTGCTCCTGAAGAAGGCGCGTCTCGTCATGGAGGAGTCCCGCGCCCGCGTCCGCGACGCCGGCGTCCCGGAGGTCGAGACGACGCTGCGCCACGGCGATCTGCTCGACGAGGTCGCCGCCCGCGAGGCGGGCGCGGACATGATCGTGGTGGGCAAGCGCGGCGAGGCGGCGGACTTCGCGCGGCTGCATCTCGGCTCGAACCTCGAGCGTCTGGTGCGCGCCGCCCACAAGCCGGTCCTCGTCGCCTCCCGCGGCTTCCGGCAGATCCACCGCGTGCTCGTCGCCTTCGACGGGGGGCCGAGCGCGCTCAAGGCCGTGGACTGGGTCTCCCGCTCGCCGCTCTTCGCCGGGCTCGCGATCCACCTCGTCACGGTGGGCCAAGAGGACGCCCAGACCCGACGGCGGCTCGACGCCGCGGCGGCCCAGATCGCCGCAGGCGGGCTCGCGGTCGAGACGCATCTCGAGGCGGGCACGCCCCACGAGGTGATCGCGTCCATCGTCGAGCGCCTGCGCATCGACCTCCTCGTCATGGGCGCCTACGGCCACACCCGCCTGCGCAACCTCTTCATCGGCTCGACGACGACGGAGATGATGCGCACGAACCTCGTGCCCGTGCTGTTGTTCCGGTGAGCGGGCCGGCGATCCGCATGAGCGGGCGAGGTAGGGGCCCACGCGAAAGGGCCGCCGCTCGTTCCCGAGCGGCGGCCCTGCTGGATCGTCGAGATGGAGCCGGCGACGACGCCGGGCCCCGGCCTCACGCCAGATCGACGCGATCGGCGTTCATCACCTTGGTCCACGCGGCGACGAAGTCGTGCACGAACCCGTCCGTCGCGTCGTCGCAGGCGTAGACCTCGCACAGCGCACGCAGCTGCGAGTTCGAGCCGAAGACGAGGTCGACGCGGGTGCCGGTCCACTTCGTGGCGCCGGTGGCGCGGTCGCGGCCCTGGTAGAGCGTCTTCGCCTCGTTCGCCGGCGCCCACTCCGTGCCGAGGTCGAGCAGGTTGACGAAGAAGTCGTTCGTCAGCGTGCCGGGACGCTCGGTGAGGACGCCGTGGGCCGCACCGCCGTGGTTGGCGCCGAGCACGCGCAGGCCGCCGACGAGGGCCGTCATCTCCGGCGCGGTCAGGCCGAGCAGCTGCGCGCGGTCGACGAGCATCTCCTCCGGCGAGATCGCGTAGGCGCCCTTGGTAAAGTTGCGGAAGCCGTCGGCCTCCGGCTCCATCACGGCGAAGGACTCGACGTCGGTCTGCTCCTGCGTCGCGTCCACGCGGCCCGGCGCGAAGGGCACCTCGACGACGTGGCCCGCGTCCCGCGCCGCCTTCTCGACGGCGGCCGTGCCGGCCAGCACGATCAGGTCGGCGAGCGAGACCTTCTTGCCGTCCGTCCGCGAGCCGTCGAACGCGGCCTTGATGCCCTCGAGCACCGACAGGATCTTCTGCAGCCGCGCCGGCTCGTTGGCCTCCCAGTCCTTCTGCGGGGCGAGACGGATGCGCGCGCCGTTGGCCCCGCCGCGCTTGTCCGAGCCGCGGTACGAGAAGGCCGAGGCCCAGGCGACGAAGACGAGATCCGCCGTCGAGAGGCCCGATGCGAGGATCGTCTCCTTGAGCGCGGCGACGTCGTCGTCGCCCACGAGCGCGTAGTCGCGCGCCGGCAGCGGGTCCTGCCACACCAGCACCTCGGAGGGGACCTCCGGGCCGAGATAGAGCTCGCGCGGGCCCATGTCGCGGTGGGTCAGCTTGAACCAGGCGCGGGCGAAGGCGTCGGCGAACGCCTCGGGGTTCTGGTGGAAGTGCCGGGAGATCTTCTCGTAGATCGGGTCCATCCGCATGGCCATGTCGGCCGTGGTCATCATCAGGGGCACACGCGCGCCCGAGCCGTCGACCTGCGGGGCGTGATCCTTCTCCGCGAGGTCTTTCGCCGCCCACTGCCAGGCGCCGGCGGGGCTCTTCACGAGCTCCCACTCGTAGCCGAACAGGACGTCGAAATAGCCCATGTCCCACTTGATCGGGTCGGGGGTCCAAGGGCCCTCGATGCCGCTCGTGATGGTGTGGACGCCGCGGCCGCTCTCGTAGGAGTTCTTCCAGCCCAGCCCCATCAGCTCGACGTCGGCGGCCTCCGGCTCGCGGGCGAGGTGCGTCGCCGGCGCCGCGCCGTGCGACTTGCCGAAGGTGTGGCCGCCGGCGACGAGGGCGACGGTCTCCTCGTCGTTCATCGCCATGCGCGCGAAGGTCTCCCGGATGTCGCGGCCGGACGCGACCGGGTCCGGGTTGCCGTTCGGGCCCTCCGGGTTGACGTAGATGAGGCCCATCTGCACCGCGGCGAGCGGGCGCTCGAGCTCACGCTCGCCGGTGTAGCGCATGTCGCCGAGCCACTCCGACTCGGAGCCCCAGTAGATGTCCTCCTCGGGCTCCCACACGTCGACGCGCCCGCCGCCGAAGCCGAAGGTCTTCAGGCCCATGTCCTCGAGCGCGCAATTGCCCGCGAGGATCATCAGGTCGGCCCAGGAGAGCCGGCGGCCGTACTTCTTCTTGATGGGCCACAGCAGGAAGCGGGCCTTGTCGAGGTTCGTGTTGTCCGGCCAGGAGTTGAGCGGGGCGAAGCGCTGCGTGCCCGAGGCGCCGCCGCCGCGGCCGTCGGCGGTGCGATAGGTGCCGGCCGAATGCCAGGCCATGCGGATGAAGAGCGGCCCGTAATGGCCGTAATCCGCCGGCCACCAGTCCTGCGACGTCTTCATCAGAGCGTAGATGTCGTTCTTGACCGCCTGCAGGTCGAGCTTGCCGAACTCGGCGGCGTAGTCGAAGCCCGGCCCCATCGGGTTGGAGAGGGCGGTGTTCTGATGCAGGATCTTCAGGTTCAGCTGGTTGGGCCACCAGTCGCGGTTGCCCACCTTGCGCACGCCGTGCGCGACGGGGCATCCGCCCTTCGTCAGGCTGCTGATCTCGTCCATCTCGTCCTCCGGTCCGTCGTCCGACCCTGTGTTGGTGCCGGCGCGTATCATACGACCATCCGTCTCGTCGATCCAGCCGGGGGAACCGGACCGAGCGCCGGGCGGCGTCTGGGTGCGCCGCACTCCGGCTTGACATAGTTCCAATCGGTCGATCAGGTAAAGTCGGATTTTCTGATTAGAGAGATAAGACGAACTGATGACATCCCTCACCCTGCGGCAGCTGTCGTACTTCGACGCGGTGCTCCGCCACGGCCATTTCGGCCGGGCGGCGGAGGCCTGCGCGATCTCCCAGCCGGCACTCTCCATGCAGATCAAGGAGCTCGAGCAGGCGCTCGGGGCCTCGCTCCTCGAGCGTAGCGGGCGCAAGGTCGCGCCGACGGGGCTCGGCGAGATCGTCGGCGAGCGGGTGCGGGAGATCCTGCGCGCCGTCGACGAGCTCGAGGCGCTCTCCCGCACCGAGCGGGACGGCCTCGCGGGGCCGCTGCGGCTCGGCGTCATCCCCACGGTCGCGCCGTACCTGCTGCCGCGGATCGTGGCGCGGCTCGCGACGCTCTACCAGGACATCGACGTGCGCATTCGCGAATCGATCACGCCGACCCTGATCCGCGAGCTCTCCGAGCGCCGCCTCGACGCGGCGCTCGTGGCGCTCCCGGTCTCCGAGCCGAGCCTCGAGGAGACGGCGCTGTTCTCCGAGAGCTTCGTGCTCGTGCGCCCGCTGGCCGACGCGGGCGAGCCCGTGCCCGAGCCGGACACGCTCGCGCGCATGAAGCTCCTGCTCCTGGAGGAGGGGCATTGCTTCCGCGAGCAGGCGCTCTCCTTCTGCGGGCGCGAGGCGCCGCGCCCGCGCGAGCTGATGGACGGCAGCTCGCTCTCGACGCTCGTGCAGATGGTCGGCGCGGGGATCGGCATCACGCTCATCCCGGAGATGGCGGTGCCGGTGGAGACGCGCTCGGCGCCCGTCAGCGTCTCGGCGTTCGACGACCCGAAGCCGACGCGCACGATCGGCATGGTCTGGCGGCGCACGAGCCCGCTCGCGCCGCAGTTGCGGCGCATCGCCGAGGCGATCGAGGGGCTGCCGCGCGGTCGGTGACGCGCCCGAGCGCTCAGGCGAAGCCGAGCTGCCACACCGTGATCGGCACGGCGAGGAGCGCCAGCAGCGACACGATCACCAGCGCGCCGTCGCGCACGAGCAGCCCCGCCGCGAACAGCGCGATCACGGCGGACGCGATCGAGCCCGACGTGGGCACGATCTCCATGAACGGCATGAACAGGGTCAGCGCCAGGATCAGCGTCAGCGGCAGGTAGAGCCAGGGACGGTGGACGAGGAACGTCAGCCGCGATCCGAGGAAGCGCTCGACGAAGCGCACCGGCCGGCGCATCCAGGACACTCCCTTGCAGAGCTTCTGCGTGGACATTCGCCGCCGGGTGACGAAGTCGGGCAGCCAGACGCGGTCGCGCCCGAGGATCATCTGCACGGCGAGGATGAAGACGATCACCGCCACCGTGGCGGTGAGGCCGGGGATCGCGCTCGCGGGCGAGGTCGAGATGAGCGAGAAGACGAGCATCAAGGCGGCGAACGACTTCGTGCCCAGATGCTCGACCACCTCCTCAATCGTGATGCTCTCGCCGTGCGCGGTCTGTTCGAGCTGATCGAGCACGTCGCTGAGCGCCCGCGTGCGTTCCTTCGGCATCCGAGACCTCTCCAAAGACGGGCGAACGCACGCGTCTACGGCCGAGTTCCGCCTCAGGCCGGCCAGGGGATGCGCACGAGCTCGAAGCCGCCGCCCGCCTGGCGGACGTGCCCGACGTTGGGGAAGCCCCAATGGTAGCCGGCGACCATCAGCCGGTCGGCGGCGGCCTCGTCCAGGAGGCGGCGGCGGGTTTCTCGGGCCATCTGCGGGTCCATGTCGAAGCGCACCGACCAGTCCGGGTTGGCGACGAAGAGGAAGGGCAGGTGGGCCGCGTCCGAGATCAAGAGGAGACCGTCGCCGCCCGACTGTACGCGGAAGGCCATGTGGCCGGGCGAATGGCCGTGCGCGTCGACGGCGACCATGCCCGGCGCGAGCTCGTCGCCGCCGGCATAGGTGCGCATGCCGAGATCCTCGCCGGCGAAGATCGCCTGCGCGCGCTCGAAGCCGGCGCGGCGCCCTTCCGGCGCCCGCGACATCTCGCCCTCGTCGAGCCAGTAGGCGGCCTCGCCCTCCGGCACGAGCGTCTCGGCGTTGGGGAAGATCGGCGCGCCGTCGGCGCCGCGCAGTCCCGAGATGTGGTCGCCGTGGAAGTGCGAGATCACCACCGTGTCGACGTCGCCCGGCGCGACGCCGATGGCCGCGAGGCCCGCGACGAGGCGGCCCACGGGGCTCTCGCCCTCCTGGGGGCCGTTGCCGGTATCGACGAGGATGGTGCGCCCGCCGATGCGCAGGAGCGTCGCCGTGAAGGGGTTCTCGATCGCGTCCGTCGCCCGCATGTCGGCTGTGAAGGCCGCCTCTACCTCCTCGAGCGGAGCGTTGGTGACGAATCCGTCCTGCAGTGGGAACGCCCGCAGGCCGTCGTAGACCGGAAAGACATCGATCTCGCCGATGCGGTAGCGGAAGGTGGGGATGGCCGGATCGGGTGCGGTCGTGCCCTGCGCCTGCGCGGCGCGCGCGGTCGTCAGGGTCGCGGCGGCACCGACGATGGCGGGGGCCGCCAGCATGGCGCGGCGGGTGAGATCGGTCATGGCGGGTGGTCTCCCAGATGTCCGGCGTTCGAGCGACGCCCGCCGTGTTTATGGGTCGCGACGCGCGCACGTCCCGCCCGCTCACATGCTCGTGAACGCGGCGCCCCGTAGCGGCCGCGGCGCCGACGGCTCAGCGCAGCTCCCGGTCTCGCGAGAGGCGGTCGTCGTCCGGGTCCGACGTGCGCGTGATCGCGTGGGTCGTGGTCGTCTCGATCGAGAGGCGCGGATCGGCAGCGCCCGTCAGCGACGGCCGCCCGCCGCCTTCCGGGGACGCTCCACCGTCATGAGCTGCAGCCGCTCGGGCAGCGCCGCGATGAGGTCGGACAGCTCCGGCTCGTCGACCAGCTCGGCCGCGGTTTGCGCGTCGAACCAGCGCCGCTCTCGTTCGTCACGCTCCGGCCAGCGCTTCTGCTCCTTCTCGACGCGCATCAGGTAGACATCGACGGTGCACGGCACGAAGCTGCGCGACTTGAGCCGCTTGTCGTAGGTGAAGACGCCGTAGGGCTCGGGCGAGACGTCGCCGGCGAGACCCGCTTCCTCGTAGGCCTCGCGCGCCGCGGTTTCGTTCGGCCTCAGCTTGCGGATCGGCCAACCCTTCGGAATAACCCAGCGCCGCGTCTCCCGCGACGTGACGAGCAAGACCTCGATGCGGCCGGAATCGTCGAGGCGGAAGGGCAGGGCGCCGAATTGCTTGCGCGGCACAACGTCGGTGTCGTCGTTCTTCTTCATCGCACTCACGTGGTGACTGCCTCCGCACGCCGCAACGCTGTCGCGCGGAGCACGAGAATCAGAAGTGTAACACACCGTGTCACACCGTCATTTAAAAAGATGAAAAGGCCCGATTCCCGCCCGCGCACGAATTCTTTCGCGCGACGCCGCGGCGAAAGCGTGGCGCGTGCGATCGCCACGGGCTGGGAACGACGGGCTCGGAACGACGGCCTCGGAACGACCGTGGCCGCGCGCTCATTGTCCGGGCCGAGGCGGCGCGCGGTGCGCGGCCGGGATCGGACACGGGAGATCATCATGCGCGGCGGGCTCGAGAACATGCGCGGACGGGTCGTGATGCTGACCGGGGCGTCGGCCGGCATCGGGCGGGCGACGGCGCTGCGCCTCGCGCACGAGGGCGCACGGATCGGGCTCCTCGCCCGCAGCCCCGAGGCGCTCGACGACGTCGCCCGGGAGGTGCGCGCCCGCGGCGGCGAGGCGTTGGCGCTGCCCTGCGACGTCGCCGACGCCGACGGCGTCTTCCGCGCGGCGGATGCGCTCGAGCGGGAATTCGGGCCCATCGACGTGTGGATCAACGACGCGATGGTGACGGTGTTCTCGCCGGTCCACGAGATGACGCCCGACGAGTACCGCCGCGTGACCGAGGTGACCTATCTCGGGGCGGTCCACGGCACGCTCGCGGCGCTGCGGACGATGCGGCCGCGCGGGCGGGGCATCGTCGTGCAGGTGGGCTCCGCGCTCGCCTATCGCGGCATCCCGCTCCAGAGCGCCTATTGCGGCGCCAAGCACGCCATCGTCGGCTTCTCCGATTCGCTGCGCGCGGAGCTGCGTCACGACGACGTCGACATCGCGGTGACGGAGGTGCATCTGCCGGGCGTCAACACGCCCCAGTTCGAGTGGGCGCGCTCGCGCATGGAGCGGGCGCCACGGCCCTCCGGCCCGGTCTACCAGCCGGAGGCGGCGGCGGACGCCATCGTCCACGCGATCCGCTCGCCGGAGCGCGCCTGGTGGCTCGGCGGCGTGACGGCCATGGCCATCATCGGCAACGCGCTCGCCCCGGGCCTCGCCGACCGCTATCTCGGCGCCAACGCCGTGGAGGGGCAGATGCGGGAGGGCCGCACGCGGCGCCCGGTGCCGCCGGCAGGTAACCTCTACCGCCCGGCGGAGCGGGCGCTCCACCGCACCCACGGCCCCTTCGGCCGCGAGGCCAAGGCGTCGGCGATGCGCCTGCCTGGACCGCAGACGCGGATCGGCGCCGCCGTCGCGACGGCGGCGGTCGCAGCGGGGATCGGGCTCGCGATCGGACGTATCGCGCGCCGGTGAGGCGCATCCGTGGGTGAGGCTCGTCATCCCGGATTGCGAAGCAAGTCCGGGACCCGGACGCTCCGGAGCCGTGAGGAGCGGCGCGCCAGCGCCGTGTCGTGAGACGCCTCCATTGACGTTTGGTGGACGCGCGCGCTCCGCGCACGTTCTTCGAACACCTGTGCTTCTGGGCCCCGGGCCCGCTTCGCGGCCCGGGGGGACAGGGGGTGTCTCGGGATGGCCCGAAAGCTCGGTGAGCAGAACAACACGGGTAGATAAGCCGATCCGGGCCGGCGGCTCAGGACTTCTTGACGATCTTGGCGAGCTGCTTGAGCTGGGCGACGGCGTCGGCGAGCTCGTTGAGCGCGATCGTGCGCTGGCCGGCCTTGATCGCGCGCTCGCAATCGTCGAGCTGCTGCTTGACGATCGTCTCGAGGACCGCTGCGATCTGGGCTTTCGTCATCGAGCTCCTCCGTGCCTGCGCCGACCGGGCCACGCGACCCGTCCCGCGCGCCCCGTCCCGCGCGCCCCCGGCGGTTAGGCCAAGCGGGGGCGCGCGTCAACGCGCCCGCATCGCTCAGGCGAGGAGCTTGCGCACCGCGTCCTTCCAGCCGGAGAGCTTCCTCTCGCGCTCGTCGGGCGACATGGAGGGCTCGAAGCGACGCTCCAGCCGCCAGCGGTCGGCGAACTGCTCCGGGGGCGGGTAGAAGCCGACGTCCATCCCCGCGAGATAGGCCGAGCCGAGCGCGGTCGTCTCCTTCACCTCCGGCCGGTCGACCGGGGCGGCGAGGAGGTCGGCGAGGCGCTGCATCGTCCAGTCGGAGGCGACCATGCCGCCGTCGACGCGCAGCACCGTCTCGCCGCCGGCGGGCGCGTGCTCGGCCCAGTCCGCCTGCATCGCCTCGAGCAGGTCGGCGGTCTGGTAGCAGACGCTCTCCAGCGCCGCGCGGGCGAGCTCGCGCGGGCCGGTGTTGCGGGTGAGCCCGAATAGCCCGCCGCGCACGTCCGGGTTCCAGTGCGGCGCGCCGAGCCCGACGAAGGCGGGCACCAGGTAGACGTCCTGCGTCGGGTCGGCGCCCTCCGCCATCGGGCCGCTCTGCGCGGCCTCGTGGATGATCCCCAGGCCGTCGCGCAGCCATTGCACGGCCGCGCCAGCGACGAAGATCGAGCCCTCGAGCGCATAGGTGGTCTTGCCGTTCAGCCGATAGGCGATCGTCGTGAGCAGCTTCGACCGGGAGGCGATCGGCGTGTCGCCGGTGTTGAGCACGGCGAAGCAGCCGGTGCCGTAGGTGGACTTCACCATGCCGGGCGTGAAGCAGGCCTGGCCGATGGTCGCGCCCTGCTGGTCGCCCGCGACGCCGCGGATCTTGATCGGTGCGCCGAAGAGATCGGGCAGCGTCTCTCCGAAATCGCCGGCCGAATCGCGCACCTCCGGCAGCATGGCGGGCGGCACGCCGAAGATCGCGCACAGCTCGTCGTCCCAGCGGTTCTCGTGAATGTCGTAGAGCAGCGTACGCGCGGCGTTGGTCGCGTCCGTGACGTGGAGCCCGCCGGTCAGGCGCCACAGGAGGTACGTGTCCACGGTGCCGAAGGCGAGCTCGCCGCGCTCGGCGCGCGCGCGCGCGCCCTTCACCTGGTCGAGCATCCAGCCGATCTTGGAGGCGGAGAAGTAGGGGTCGACGAGGAGCCCGGTCTTGGCCGTGATCAGCGGCTCGCGCCCCTCGGCCTTGAGCCTGGAGCAGACGGCGGCGGTGCGCCGGTCCTGCCAGACGATCGCGCGGTGGATCGGCTCGCCGGTGCGGCGGTCCCAGACGAGCGCCGTCTCGCGCTGGTTGGTGATGCCGATGGCGGCGATGTCGCCCGGCCCGACGCCCTTGTCGGCCATCGCCTTGCGCACGGTGGCGACGCTCGTCTCCCAGAGGTCGTCCGGCTCGTGCTCCACCCAGCCGGAGGCGGGGTAGTGCTGCGCGAATTCCCTCTGTGCGATGCCCGCCACGTGCATGTGGTCGTCGAACAGGATGGCGCGGGTCGAGGTGGTGCCCTGGTCGATGGCGAGGGTGTAGCGGCTCACGAGGCGTCCTCCGGGTTCGCGGGGCGGCGACATGCCTGTCGCTCGTTGTTCGGCGTTCGCATTTTTTCGCTGTCGTTCGCCGCGAACTTACGCGGGCTCGCCGCCCGTTTCCACCCCCTTCGTGCCTTGCGGGTGCTCCTCGATGCTCATCCCACCGGGTCGCGCCGCTCGAGCCTCTCGAACAGGTCGACGAGCCAGGCGATGCGCTCCTCGATGCCCTGCGGCGGCAGGGCGTGGCGGCCTGCGCCGATCGCGGCCTCGACCAGGAAGGCGACTTCCGGGAGCGGCGGCGTCTCGTCGGCCCGGGCGGCGAGGAAGGGGGCGCGGGCGAGCGCGCCGGCGACGAGGGCGAGCTGGCGCGAGCGCGGGACGACCGCGCGCTCCAGCGCCTTCGTCGGTCCCGCGCGCTCCACGACGCGCCCGATCTCGGCGTAGAGCGTCCGGGCGGCCAGGATCCCCGGGCGGCAGTCCCGCGGGAGCGCCGCGACGCCGGCGAGGGCCCGGGCGTAGAGCCCATCCGCCGCCACGAGCAGGCGGCGCGTCGCGGTGTGCACGCCCGCGCAGGGGCGTGGGTCGGCGAGGAAGGCCTCGACGTCGACGCCCGCCTCGCGCAGCCATTGCCGCGGCAGGTAGAGCCGCCCGTTCGCGGCGTCCTCGCCGACGTCGCGGGCGATGTTGGTGAACTGCATGGCGACGCCGAGATCGCAGGCGCGCGCCAGCACCGCGGGCTCGCGCCGGCCCATGATCAGCGTCATCATCGCGCCGACGGTGCCGGCGACCCGCGCGGCATAGGCGGCGACGTCGGACAGCGTCTCGTAGGCGCGCTCCTCCGCGTCCCACGCGAAGCCCTCGAGCAGCGCCTCGGGAAGCGCGCGGGGGATGCGGTAGCGCGTCACCGTCGCCGCGAAGGCGCGATCGATCGCCTGCGGGGCGGGGTGGCCCGCATAGACCCGGTCGAGCCGCTCGCGCAGGAGCCCGAGAGCGGCGTGTCGGTCGTGACCGTGGTCGACTGCGTCGTCCGCCACGCGGCAGAAGGCGTAGAGCGCCGCGGCCGGCTCGCTGACGCGCCGGGGCAGCACCCGCGATGCCGCGTGGAAGGAGCGCGAGCCGCCTCGCAGCAGGTTCGCGCAGGCGGCGATGTCGCCTTGCGCGGAGGGATGCTCGGGGAAACGGTGCTCGCGTCGGTCAGCGGCCGGCATGGGACCTCCCTCTCGTCGTCTGGAACTGCGTGGGATCGGGCACGACGCGATCGAGCACACGCGCGGTCGAGAGCACGCCCGGCATGCCCGCGCCGGGATGCGTGCCGGCGCCCACGAGGAACAGGTTCTCGATGCTCTCGGAGCGATTGTGGGGCCGGAACCACGCCGACTGCCACATCACCGGCTCGAGCCCGAAGCCCGCCCCGTGCAGCGAGGCGTAGTCGCGCGCGAAGTCCGTCGGCGTGAGGAGCCGCGAGACGACGATCTCTTCCGAGAGCCCGGGCAGGACCGTCTCCTCGAGGCGACGCATCACCTTGCGACGGTAGGCCTCCGCCGTCTCGTCCCAATCCGTCGCGCCCAGCAGGTTCGGCACCGGCGAGAGCACGTAGAAGGCGTCGTGGCCGTCTGGTGCGACGCTCGGGTCGCTGGCGCTCGGGCGGTGGAGGTAGAGGGAGAAGTCCTCGGCCAGGTGCTTCTTCCGGAAGATGTCGTCGAGCAGCTCCCGGTAGCGCGGACCGAGCAGGATCGTGTGGTGCCCCACGTCCTCGTAGCGCCGCTTCGTGCCGAAGTACCAGACGAACAGCCCCATCGACCATTGCGCCAGCCGCTGGCGGGCGGGTCCCCAGCGGGTGCGCCGCGCGTCGGGCAGGAGCTTCGCGTAGGTGGCCGTCGAATCGGCGTTCGAGACGACGATGTCGGCGGGGATGATCTCGCCGCTCTCGAGCCGCACCCCGCAGGCGCGCCGGCCTTCGAGCAGGATGCGCTCGACCGGCGCCGACAGCCGCAGCCGCCCGCCCTGGCCCTCGATCAGCCCGACGATGCCCGACACCAGCCGGTTGATGCCGCCGACCGCATAATGCACGCCCCAGCGCTTCTCCAGATGATGAATGAGCGCGTATATCGCGCTGGCGGTGAACGGGTTTCCGCCGATGAGCAGCGGATGGAAGCTGAACACGGTGCGCAGCCGCTCGTCGGCGAAGTGGCGCGACACGAGCCCGTGGACGGAGCGCTGCGCGCCCAGCCGCACGAGGTCGGGCGCCACCTTGAGCATGTCGCCGATCGAGGCGAAGGGCACGTGGCCGAGCTCCTCGAAGCCGACGCGGCAGATCTCCTCCGAGACCTTCATGAAGCGCTCGTAGCCGGCGAGGTCGCCGGGCGCGAGGCGTGCGATCTCGGCGCGCATGGCGTCCGTTTCGCCGCTGTAGCGGAACGTCTCGCCGTCGTCGAAGTGGATCGTGTAGAACGGGTCGAGTGGGACGACCGCGACGTCGTCCTCCATCCGCTTGCCGCACAGCTCCCACAGCTCCGCGAAGAGCTGCGGCGCCGTGATCAGGGTCGGTCCGGCGTCGAAGGTGAAGCCGCCCTCGCGGAAGACCCGCGCCCGGCCGCCGGGCTGGTCGAGCTTCTCGACGATCGTCACGCAATAGCCGCGTGCGCCGAGGCGCACGGCGGCGGCGAGGCCGCCGAAGCCGGCGCCGATCACCACGGCGTGCGGGCGGCCGGCGGTCTCGGCGTCGAAGGGCACGGGGCGCGCCGTGCCGGGAGGGGGTGTCAAGATGTTCATCCTGTCGCGAGCGTAACAGGAACTGGACACCCCGTCAGCTAGCAGCAGCCCTTATGCCGGCGACCTCGCCGAGGAAGCGCTGGTAGGCGCCGAGGAACTCGTCGGGCTTCTCGAAATGCACCAGCGCGCCGGTGTCGAAGGCGGAGAACAGCCAGTTTCGGCGTGCGATCGCCCAGTTCGCCTCCGAGAAGTCCTTGAAATCGCCTTTCGTGCCGTGGAGTACGTAGATCGGCAGCGTCAGGTCCTCGAAGAGGTCGCGCACATCGCGTGCGAACAGACGCCCCGACAGGAAGGCGAAGGGCGCGTGCTCGGCGCCGGGCTGGTGCGCCGTGCGCCAGTCGTAGGCGACGAGGTCTTCCGGCACGTCCTTGCGGCCGAAGGTCCGCTGGAGGAAGTAGCGAATCGACCGCTCGGAGGTGAGCCCGCGGAAGAGCGGCCGGCCCCAGGGCGCGTTCAGGAAGGAACGCATGCCGGGCACGCGCATCGGCGTCTCGGGGGCGGCGCGCTTGCGATGAGAGCCCTTCGAGAAGCCGGTGGGCGTGACGAAGGCGAGGCTGGCGAAGGCGTCCGGCGCCTCGCGTGCGGCGCGGGCGAGGAACTCGCACGACAGCGACAGCGCGACCGCATCGAAGGCCCGTGGACCGTGCGCGTCACGAATCACGTCCGCCATGTCGAGGACGGCGTTGGTGAACAGCCGGATCTCGTAGCTGCGCGGCGAGCGGTCCGAGAAGCCGTAGCCGGGCAGGTCCACCGTGTAGACGCGCCGATGCGTCGAGAGCCGCTCGTGCAGCGGGCGCATCTCGTAGGCGGAGGCTGCGGCGTTGATCGAGTGGATCAGGAGGACGGGAGGCCCCTCGCCGGCGACGTAGTAGGAGAGGCGGCCTGCGCGCCGGCGCGTCTCGCGGCGCTCGCCGGACACCGCCGGCCCGAGATCGATCGTGGTCACGGCTCTGGCCTCCTCGCGTTCGGCATGCTCGACCATAGCGCACTCGCGCCGAGAAGCGATGCCGCAATCCGTGGCAACGCGTGGAGGCCGCGCTCGGGTTCCGTCCGGCGCCTACCCCAGCGCCTTCCCGTAGCCGTACTCGACCGACCCCGAGACGTCGTGCAGCGCGCGCTCCTCGCCGAAGCGGGAAAAGCCCATATGCTCGTAGAGCCGATGGGCCTTGGTGAAGCGGGTGTCCGTGTACAGGACCAGCCGGCGTGCGCCGGCGGCGCGGGCGGCGTCCTCCACCAGGCGGACGAGGTGGGCCGCGAGGCCGCGGCGGCGCTGGTCGCGGCGCACGTAGAGCTTGGTGAGCTCCGCCGTGCCGTCCGCGTCCGGCGCCTTCACGCCGCAGCACGCGCGCACGCGGCCGGACCGGTCCTCGATCACCCAGAAGGTGGTCTTCGCCTGCGAGAGCCGCGTCGCGGGCCGGACGATCTCCGGGTAGTCGTCGTGCGGATCGATGTAGCAGCCGGGATATTCCGCGAACGCCAGCGTCAGGAGCCCGAAGAGGTCCTGCGCGTCGGCGTCGACGACCGCGCGTGCGATCGGGCGCTCCGGGCGGCGCATGATCACCGCCTCGAGATCGGCACGCCCGCCGCACCCCTGCGCCGGCCGGTCGAGCACGAAGCCCTCGCGTTCGTAGAAGCGGATGGCGCGGGTGTTGCGGGGCTCGACCTCGAGCCACGCGTCCCGCTCGGCGAGCCGCGCCAGAGTCTCGTCGAGGAGGAGCCTGCCGAGCCCGCGGCCCTCCCCGCCGGGCGTGACGTAGAGCCGGCGCAGGCAGGCCTCCTCGCCGTCGTCGACATGGGCGAGGGCGGAGCCCAGCACGCCGCCGTCCGCCCCCTCGGCCATGAGGAAGACCGTTCCCGGCCGGTCCACCTGCCGGGAGAGCGCGGGGAGGGCGTGCCAGCGGTCGGTGATCTCGGTCACCTTCGCGGCGCCGTGAATCGGGTCGTAGGTCGCGTGCCAGCTCGCGACGAGCGCCGCGCGCACCGCCGCGAGATCGTCGCGGCCGACGGGGCGGATGCGCGGGGTCATTCCACCCCGAGCTTCTGCTTCACGAGGGCGTTCACCGCCTGCGGGTTGGCCTTGCCGCCGGTCGTCTTCATCACCTGGCCGACGAACCACCCGGCGAGCGAGGGCTTGGCCTTGGCCTGCTCGACCTTGTCGGGGTTCGCCGCGATCACCGCGTCCACCGCCGCCTCGATGGCGCCGGTGTCTGTGACCTGCTTCATGCCGCGCTCCTCGACGAGCCGCCGGGGCGCGCCGCCCTCGGCCCAGACGATCTCGAAGAGGTCCTTGGCGATCTTGCCCGAGATGGTCCCGTCGGCGATGAGGTCGACGATCTCGCCCAGCTGGTCGGCGGACACCGGCGAGGCCGCGATGTCGAGCCCCTCCTTGTTGAGGCGCCCGAACAGCTCGTTGATGACCCAGTTCGCGGCGGCCTTGCCGTCGCGGCCCTTCGCCACCGCCTCGAAATAATCAGCCTGCTCGCGATCGGCGACGAGCACGCCCGCGTCGTAGGGGGAGAGGCCGAAGTCGGCGACGAAGCGCGCCTTCTTCTCGTCGGGCAGTTCCGGCAGGCCGGTGGCGAGGCCGTCCACGAAGTCCTGCTCGAGCTCGAGCGGCAGGAGGTCGGGGTCGGGGAAGTAGCGGTAGTCGTGCGCCTCCTCCTTGGAGCGCATCGAGCGCGTCTCGCCCTTGCCGGGATCGAACAGGCGCGTCTCCTGGTCGATCCTGCCGCCGTCCTCGAGGATGCCGATCTGGCGGCGCGCCTCGTACTCGATGGCCTGGCCGATGAAGCGGATCGAGTTGACGTTCTTGATCTCGCAGCGCGTGCCGAGCGGCTCGCCGGGGCGGCGCACCGAGACGTTCACGTCCGCGCGCAGGCTGCCCTTCTCCATGTCGCCGTCGCAGGTGCCGAGATAGCGCAGGATGGTGCGCAGCTTCGTCACGTAGGCCTTGGCTTCCTCCGAGGAGCGCATGTCGGGCTTCGAGACGATCTCCATCAGCGCCACGCCGGACCGGTTCAGGTCGACGTAGGACATCGTGGGGTGCAGGTCGTGGATGGACTTGCCCGCGTCCTGCTCGAGGTGCAGGCGCTCGATGCCGACCGTGAAGGACCCGCCGTCGAGCATGTCGACCACGACCTCGCCCTCGCCGACGATCGGGTGCTTGTACTGCGAGATCTGGTAGCCCTGCGGCAGGTCCGGGTAGAAATAGTTCTTCCGGTCGAAGATGGAGCGCAGGTTGATCTGCGCCTTGAGGCCGAGCCCGGTGCGTACCGCCTGGCGGACGCATTCGAGGTTGATCACGGGCAGCATGCCGGGCATCGCCGCGTCGACGAGCGAGACGTGCGAGTTCGGCGCCGCACCGAAGCCCGTGGAGGCGCCGGAGAACAGCTTCGCCTGCGACGTGACCTGGGCATGGATCTCCATGCCGACGATGACCTCCCAGTCGCCGGTGGCGCCTTTGATGAGCTTCTTGGGATCGGCGGGGGCGTTCATCGGGGCGTTCATCGGCTCGTCCGTCCTCGTGTGCACGATGCGACGGTTAGCGCTCTCTCGCGCGCGCTTCAAGTCGCATGCCGGCGAAGGCGCCGTCCGCCGGCCGCGAAACCCGTTCGCGAGTTCGGCGTTGAGGCGCCACCAACGCCGCTCGAGCCGAAAGGAGGCCAAGATGGCGACGAACGATGGACGCGACCCCGCCGATCCGCGCACGCCCCACACGGGGACCGATCGTGCGGTCGACCCGTTGCCGGCGACCGCGCCGACGGACCCGTTCGGCACGCGCCCCGGCGAGATTCGCCCCGGCGAGACCACCCGCGGCGCCCGCCCGGCCGATCCGGTCGCGGCGCGCACCGATGCGACCCATCCTCGAGCCGAGGCGCGGGACGACCGCATGGCGCGGCCCGCGCGTCGTTCCGGCATGGGGATGGCCTGGGCGATCGGCGCCATCGTGGTGATCGGCGCGATCTTGGCCTTCTTCCTGATGGACGGCTACGACGCCGGCGACGTGCCGGTGACCGGCGCCATCGAGGAGCCGGCCCCGGCGCCGGTGCCGATCGACCCGCAGGCCGACACGCCGGTGTCGCCGACGGAGCCGATCGAGGCGCAGTGACGCGCCGGCCGGCGCGGCGCTCGCGGAGGGAGCGCCGCGCTCACCATGTGCGAAGCGCCCGCAGCGTCGGGGTCTTCTTCGACTGGTGCTCGCCCATTCGCTGGAACAGGCCGTCGAGCGCCTGAATGGCGGCTTCGACGTTCGGGCCTTTGTTGAGCATCACGCATTCGGCGCGCGCCGCCATGGCGGCGTCCGTCATCTCGCCGCGCGAGGGCAGGCCGGACTTGACGAGGCGCTCGAGCACCTGGGTCGCCCAGATGACCGGCACGTGCGCGGCTTCCGCGAGCCAGAGCAGCTCCTCCTGCATCTCCGCCAGCCGCGCGAAGCCGATCTCCACCGCGAGATCTCCGCGGGCGATCATCACCGCGAAGGGCTGCCGCCCCGCGGCGGCGACCATGATCTCCGGCAGGTTCCGCACGGCGACGGGCGTCTCGATCTTCGCGACGAGGCCGATCTCGCGCCAGCGGGGCGTGCGCGCGGCGAGCTCCGCCTGCAGCCGGCGGATGTCGCCCGCGGTCTGCACGAAGGAGTAGCCGACGAGGTCGGCGTCCCGCGCCACCACGTCGAGGTCGGCGCGGTCCTTGTCGGTGAGCGGGTCGAGGGCGAGCGCCGTCTCGGGGAAGTTGAGCCCCTTCTCCGGCTTCAGCCGGGCGCCCCCGAGCTTCGCCTGGTCGATCGCCACCACGAGCCCATCGTGCGCCCGGGCGACGACGCGGCCGGAGAAGCGCCCGTCGTCGACCGCGACCCGCGCGCCCTCGCCGACGGCGGCCAGCACCTCGGGCGCCGTGCAGGTGGCCTGGAAGGGGAAGGTCTGCGCGAAGCCTGGGGCGAGGGTCCTGGCCAGCAGCAGCCGGTCGCCGACGCCGACGCGCGCGCGCTCGTCCGGCGTAAGGACGCTGCCGGTGCGGATCTTCGGGCCGGCGATGTCCATGAGGATGCGCAGACGCCGTCCGGTCTCGGCTTCCGCAGCGCGGGCATGCGCGATCATGGCGCGCCAGGCCTCCGGGCCGTCGTGCGCGCAGTTGATCCGCAGCGCGTCGGCGCCCGCGCGCGCGAGGCCCGCCACGAGGGCGGGGTCGTCCGCCGCCTCGCTCGGCAGCGTGACGAGGATGCGCCCCTGGCGCTCCGGGCGCGCGGGACCGAACAGGCGCTCCGTCGCGGCGCGCAGGCGTGTCTCGCCGCGGAAGAACTGCCGCTGCGACGGCGCGTGCCGGCACGTCTCCTCGCCCGCCAGCGCCGCGAGCGCGACGGTGGCGGCGTCGAGCGTGGCGAGCACGCGGCCCTCCAGCCGCCCGAGCGAGGACAGGCCCCGCAGCATCAGCCCGCGCTGGAGCGCGCGGTGGTCGCGGCGGCGAAGCGCCAGGTAATGGGCGAGATTGAGCGCGCCGACGGCGAAGGGCGTGCGGTCGACGTCCGCGCGGAAGGCATCCCACCGCCGCCGCCCCTCGCTGGAGACCTCGTCGCGCAGGGCCTCCATCTCCGCCAGCAGATCGAGCGTTTCCTCGTCGGCACCCATCCCGCACTCCCTCCGCCCGTCGCGACGGCCGATCTCGCCGCGGGTAGCGGACGACCACGACAGGACGATGTCGCGACCGCATGCCGCTGTTGCCGCGCGCGTGGTGCGAGCGACATTCCTGTCGCGCCGGCCCGATCCGGCACCGAGAGAGGAGCGAGGCATGAGAGGAGTTTCGTCGCGCATCGGGATCGCCGCGATGCTGGCCGTGTCGCTGCCGTCCGGCGCGGCCTTCGGCCAGGTGCCGGGCGTGGACGCGTGGACCTTCAACCCACGGGCGCTCAGCGCCAGCGTCAGCCCGGCGCGTGGCCAGGCGCTGACGTTGGCCTGCGACGTCGATGCGCTGCGCATCTACATGCTCTCGGCCGCCGTCGCCGGTCCCGAGGGCGAGCCGGACGTCACCGCGCGCTTCGAGGCCGGCGCGGAGGCGACCGAACTCCCGATGCGCTGGAACGGCACCTTCTTCGCCAGCGTGGAGCGAATACCGAAGCGCACGCCGCTGGTCGCGGCGATGGCCACGGCACGGACGCTTTCGGTGTCGGTGACGATCGACGGCGCCGATGCCGGCACGTTCCCGCTCGCCGGCGCGGGTCCCGCGCTGAGGGGGCTCGTCGCCGATTGCGGCTGAGCCGACGTCAGGCGCCGGCCGGCACGGGCCGGCGCCGCCTGCGGTCCTCCCGCACGTTCCAGACGAAGATCGCGATCACGCCGACGGCGCCGAGCGTCTCGACGATCGTGTTGTTCGGCCAGATCAGCGCCACGCCGGCGGCGAAGAGGAGGATGCGCACGGGCCAGTTCAGCGGCGCCTCCATGTGTCCCTCGATCGCTGCGCCCAGCGCGTAGACGCCCACCGTCGCGATGACGAAGATGTGCAAGACCTCGAGCGGCGGTCCGCCGAGGAACTGCGTGTAGGCGAACAGGATGGGCATCAGGTAGAGGCCCTTGGCGATCTTCCACGAGACCAGGCCCGTCGCCATCGGCGGCGTCTTGGCGATCGCCGCAGCCGCGAAGGCGGTGAGGCAGACCGGCGGCGTCACGTTCGAATCCTGGCTGAGCCAGAAGATGATCATGTGCGCCGAGAGCAGCGCGAGCTTCACCGTCACCGGGTCGAGCACCATCGGGTAGACGAGGGTGAGCACCTCGGGCGGCATCGCCGCGATGAAGGCCGACGCTGCGTCGCGTGACATCGGCGCGGCGAGCGCGGTCATCGCGTTGGGGTCCGCGAGCATCATCGTCATGCGCGCGGCCTCGGGCACGCCGCCGGCGACGAGCACGTCGATGAGCGCGTTGTTCTGGATCAGCGCGTGCAGCGCAGGTGCGGAGAGGGTCGCGAGCACGATGTAGGACGCCGTCACCGGCAGCCCCATGCCGAGCACCAGCGAGGCGAGCGCGATCAGCACGAGCGCGATGAGGAGGCTGTTTCCGGCCCACTCGCTGATCATGAGCGAGAATGTGTTGCCGATGCCCGTCATGGCGATGACGTTGATCAGGAGCCCGACCGCGACGAGCAGGACGGCCGTCATGATCATGTTCTGCGAGCCGAGCGCGAGCGCGTCGAGGATCGCCCGCGGGCCCATGCGGTTGGGCGTGATCCAGGACGCGACGATGCAGGCGGCGATGGCGAAGCCGGCGGCATAGACGGGCGTGTATCCGGCGACGAGGAGCCCGATCAGCACCGCGACCGGGATGAGGAAGCTCGGGCCGCCCCGCTTCAGCACCGACCAGGCGCTCGGAGCATCCGGATCGTTGGCGACGAGGTTGAGCTTCTTGGCCTCGATGCGCACGAAGAACGCCACCGCCAGGAAGTACACGACCGCGGGAGCGAGGCTGACGGCGGCGATCTCCAGGTATGAGATCTGCGTGTAGGTCGCCATCACGAAGGCGCCCGCGCCCATGATCGGCGGCATCAGGCCGCCGCCCGTCGAGGCCGAGGCCTCGACGCCGGCCGCGAACTTGGGCGGGAATCCCGCGCGCTTCATCAAGGGGATGGTGATGACGCCGGTGGACACGGTGTTCGCCACCGCGGAGCCCGAGATCGTCCCGGTCAGGCCCGACGCCATCACGGCCACGAAGCCCGGGCCGCCGACGAAGCGCCCGGCGACCGCGCGGGCGAGGTCGATGATGAACTCTCCCGCGCCCGAGCGCACGAGGAAGGCGCCGAACAGGATGAACAGGAAGACGAAGGTCGCCGAGATCAGCGCGATCGAGCCGAACATGCCCTCGTCGGAGAAGATCGAGCGGAACAGCAGAGTCTCGAGCGACAGGCCGGCGAAGCGGAAGACGCCGGGGGCCTCGGGCCCCCACCAGACCACGTAGGTCAGGGCGATCACGATGAGGATCGGGATGATCAGCCCCGTCGCGCGGCGGGTGAGCTCGATGGCGCCGCCGATCACGATGAACGAGAGCGCGTAGTCGAGCTGCGAGAGCTTCACGCCGCGGTCGTAGATCGCGTTCTGGTTCGAGATCAGCCAGAGCGTCGCGATCGCCACGACGAGACCGAAGGCGACGTCGAAGACGAGGACGGCGCGGGTCGCGCGGGGCGAGCGGGTGCGCACCAGCGGATACCGCAAGGCGCAGAGGAAGGCGAAGCCGGCGAAGTGGAACGCGGTCAGCCAGAGCTGATCGAACGTGCCGAGCGTGTTGACCCAGATGTGGTAGAGCGCGAGCGCGATGCCCACCACCCAGGCGGCGCGCCCGACGAGGGTGCCCTCGAAGCTTCGGACATGGGCCTCGAACTCGCCCTCGACGTCCTTCTCAACGCCGTCCTTCTGAACGTCGTCCGCTCTGACGTCCTTGTCGATGACGGGCTTCTCGTCACCGGCGGGATCCAACCGGGGCGCGTCGGTCATGGTGACGTCTTTCGTATCACGGATCAGGGCCCGCGAGATCCCGCGTCGGCTGCGCCGACGTAACGGATTGTCTGCCGCCGGACGGACTGTTCGGGTCGAGGCTGGGCGGCGCACCACGGCGCCGCCCAGCCTCTCGCGCGGGGATCAGGGACGCAGACGATCCGGAACGGTCAGGCCGGCTTCCTCGAAGTAGCGCAGCGCGCCGGGGTGCAGCGGCAGCGGCAGGCCGGCGAGCGCGACGTCGAGGCTCATCTCGTTGGTGGCGGGATGGATCGCCTGCAGGAACGGCAGGTTCTCGAAGATCGCCTTGGTGATGAGGTAGACGGTCTCCTCCGGAACGTCGGCGTTGACGGCGAGGAAGTTCGGCTGCGCGATCGTGGTGACGTCGGTGTCCTGCGAGGGATAGGTGCCCGCCGGGATCGGATAGGCGACCCAGAGGTCCTCGAAGGAGCCGTTCGCCTCGGCGATCTGCTCGTCGCTGAAGCCGAGCAGGGTCACGCCGTCGCCCATCGCGGCGAAGGCGCGGGTGACGCCCGCCACCGGCACGCCGCCCGGCGTCGACATCGCGACGATCTGGTTGTTCTGCAGCGCGTCCGCGGAGGGGTTGTATCCCATGTACGCCAGCTCGTACTCCTCGAGCGGCATGCCGAGGTTCGCCATGATCACCTCGTTCGAGCCGATCGTGCCGGAGTTCTGCAACCCCATGGAAACCGCCTGTCCCTTTGCGCTCTCCATGTCGCCGATCATGCCCGTCTCGGCGAGGTCCGAGCGCAGGACGAAGTGCTCGACGTTGGGCCAGAGCTGCGCGATCGAGCGGAGGTTCTCCTGCGGGCCGTCGGCCTCGACGGGGCCGGTGCCTTGGGCGGCGTAGGCGCCGAACAGGCCCTGGAGAATCGAGAACTGGACCTCGTTGTCGCGCATCAGGCGGATGTTCTCACCCGAGCCGGCCGAGCTGATCGCCGACATGTTGATGCCTTCGGCGTTCTGCAGGCGCACCTTGACCAGGGTCGCGATGGCGACGCCGACGGGGTAGTACGTGCCGCCCGTCGAGGCGGTGGCGAGCAGGTAGTCCTGGCTATCCTGCGCGGACGCCGCGATGGGCGTCATTGCGAGCATGGTGCCGGCCATGGCGGCGGCGATGAGCGAACGCTTGGTCGTGTCGGCCATGAGATCCTCCCTCGTGCGCGGCGGTGCCGCGTTTCGCCTTATTTAGAATGGTCCGGCGCCCCCGGGTCAACCGTGACGCCTACGGGACGGGACGGATCTCGGCCGTTTCTCCGGCAATCGTGGTTGCCGCTTCCTCCAGGCTGGGTTCAGCGGTTGTTCAAAAGGAGATCCATGAGGCCCCGTGCCGCCTCGGCGGCCGGATCGCGGGGGAAGGGGGCCGGCTCGGGCGGGGGGGAGGTCCCGATGTCGGGAACGGGCGGAGGCGGTGGCTGCGCCGGGGCCTGCGGCACGCCGAGGAGCCGCTCGAGCCCGCGCGCGGCCTCGGCGCCGACGGCGCGCTCCAGCGCCTCTCCGGCGGAGGGCGCGTCGACGCCGGGAAGAGCGACGCCCGGAAGATCGAGCCCGAACACGCCGGTGCCGAGCTGGCGCAGTCGCTCGTAGGCCCCGGCCGGGTCCTGCAGCACGCCGGTGATGTCGGGGTAGATTCGCGGCCGCGCCCACGGCCCCTCGATCCGCACCGGCGCGCCGAAGCCCACGAGCCGCACGCCCTCGCCCCGGCGCTGCTCGAATGCGACACGCGGCTCCACCGTGAAGGCGAGGCGCTGCGCGGGCAGGTCGATCGTGCCCGTGCCGCTCGTGTCGACGAGCGGGCCGACGAGCCGCAGGTCGTCGGTGCGCGCGGCACCCTCCGCCACGGCGAAGCCCGCCTCGAAGGCGAACAGCTCCGTGCGCGCGCCCTCCGAGAGGCGCCAGCCGTCGACGATGCCCGTCGCGAGAAGCCGCGCGAGCGCGGTGACGTCCACGCCGCGGATCGCCCCGTCACGGAACGCGAAGCCGGCGCTGCCGGAGAGGCTCTCCATCAGCGTGCGCTGCGTGACCAGTCGGCCCGAGACGTCGAGCCGGACGCTGCCGCGCCCTTCCAGCCGCTCGAAGCCTGCGGCGTCCGTGAGGAACGGGCGCGCGTCGAGGTCGGCGAAGCCGAAGCGGGCGGTGAGCCGCGGCGCGGCCGGGTTCGCGTCCACCTCGACGCGGCCGTTGCCGCCTCCGCCGTAGAGCGCGATCTCCTGGAGGTCGGCGGCGAGCGCGCCGTTCTCCAGCCGGGCGGCGAGGGAGACGCGGCCGGTCTCGATGCCGCGGAAGACGAGGGCGCCGAGCGAGAGGTCGAGCGTGGCGTCGAGCGCGCGCAGGGCCGAGAGGTCGACCGGAGCCTCGCTCCAGCCGCCGCCGTCGCCGGCGCCTCCCGGGCTCGCGGTGAGGCCGAAATAGGGGTTGAGGTCGAGCCGGTCGAGGGCGAGCCGCGCCTCGAGGCGTGGCCGCGCCCCGCCGACGGCGATCCTGGCCGTGCCCGTGCCGCTCGCGCCGTCGAGCGACAGGCGCGCGTCGCTCACGGAAACCGCGCCCGGCGCGACGTCGACCCGGCCCGCGATGGCGAAGGCCCCGAGCCCGCCCGGCGTGGCCGGCGGGCGGCCGAGCCAGGCGAGGAGATCGCGCAGGGAGCCCGTGCGCAGCGACGCCTCGCCGGCGGTCGCGCCTCGCGGCTCCAGCGTGCCGCGATAGCCGGCCTCGAACCGGGGCGAGGAGAGGGCGAGATCGAGGGGCGCCGCGCGGCCCTCGACGAGGGCGCGCAGGTCTAGGGAGCCGTCGAGCCCGATCCGCTCGCCGCGCCAGACGGCGTCTCCCGAGAGTCCGACCGGCCGCGTCAGGTCGACGAGATCGACGGCGAGCGTCATCTGCGACAGCCGGGTCGCGTCTCCCCCAGGCGCCACGGTGGCGAGGGCGGGCACGCGTGCCTCGCCCTGCGCGAGGGCGAGGCGCCCGGCGGCGTTGAGGCTCGCGCGCAGCGCCTGCGGCGTCTCTCCGGCGAGCGCGAAGCGCAGGTCGGCCGCGACGACGCCGGAGAGCGCGGGCGCGTCCGCCGATGCCGGGGGGGCGGCGAGCGTCGCCGCGAGGACGGAGGCGTCCAGGTCGCGCGCGGCGAGGCTGCCGGAGATCCGCGCCTGCGCGCCGTCGCGGCCGATTCGCGCCTCGCCGGACAGGATGCCGGCGGCGAAGCCGGCCTCGTCGACCACGAGGCTCGCGGCGTCGTCCTCGAGCTGGACCTGCAGGCGCGCCGGCGCGATCTCGTGCCCCGCGACCCGCAGGCGCTCGAGCGCGAGCTCGACGTCCCCTACGACGACGCCGAGCGCGGAAAGGTCGATCGTCTGCGGCCCCGCGCCGCCGTCCCCGGCCGGGAGGAGCGCGTCGAGATCCAGGAGGGCGCCCGCGAGGCGCAGGTCGATCGCCGGCGTCGTACCGCCGAGAACGACGTCCGCCGCGCCCGCGAGCCGGCTCTCGCCGCTCTCGAGGGAGAGGTCGCGCAGTACGAGGCGGGGGCTGGCGAAGGCCGCACGCGCCTCTCCCGCGAGCCGCGCCGGCAGCAGGCCCGGCGCCTCGATCCCGAGCGCGATCGCCGCGTCCGCGCCCGCCAGCAGCGCTGCGGGCGAATCGACGCGCGCGTCGAGCGCGAAGGCGCGCCCGTCGAGGCGACCGGTCGCCTCGAGCGTCGACTCGCGGGCGGGGTCGGGCATGGCGAGGACGAGGGAGAGGTCGTCGAGGCGGCTCTCGCCGGCGGCCCCGCGCAGGACGAGCAGCCCGTCGGTCACGCTCAGCCGGTCGATCGCGATCGCGGCGAGCCCGCTCACGTCCCCGGCGGGCGTCTCGTCGCGTTCCGGCGCCGCCCCGACCCCGCGCACGATCCGCACGACCGGGCGCTCGAGCGCGATCTCTGTCAGCCGCACCGAGCCCGAGAGCAGCGGCGCGAGCGAGAGCCCGAAGGCGGCGCGCTCGACGTCCGCGGCGAGCGCGTCGTGGGCGTTCGCCGCGCTCTCGATGCGCAGGCGCTCGGCGGTGAGCGCGATCTCCGGGAAGACGCCGAGCGAGACCGGCCCGTCGAAGGCGACGCGCCAGCCGGTGCGCGCCTCGATCTCGGCGGCGATGCGCGCGCGCACCGTCTCCGCCGGCACGAGGAGCGGCACGAGCGCCAGAGCGCCCACGAAGAGCGCCAGCAGCACCGCCGCACCGATCACCAACCGCCGCAGCATCGCGCCCCTCACCCGCCGACCGTTCCCGCTTCGTGCGCGACTGTAGCCGATTCGCGGGCGGGTGGCGCGTCAGGCGGCGCCGCCCGGCGTGCCCCTCTCCGCGGACCGCAGCGCGCGCCAGACGGCCTGCGGCACCGCCGGCATGTCGATGTGGCGCACGCCACGGGGGCGCAGCGCGTCGACGACGGCGTTCATGACGGCCGGCAGTGCCCCGGCGCAGCCGGCCTCGCCGCAGCCCTTGACGCCGAGCGGGTTCGTCGTTGCGGGAAACTCGAGGTTCTCCACCGCGAGGAACGGCGCGTCGTCCGCCCGCGGCAGGCCGTAATCCATGAAGGAGCCCGCGAGCGGCTGCCCGTCCGCGTCGAAGACGACGCGCTCCATCAGCGCCTGCCCGATCCCCTGCACCACGCCGCCGTGGAGCTGGCCCTCGACGAGGAGCGGGTTGACCACGACGCCGAAGTCGTTCGCCGCCGTGTAGCGCATCACGCGTGTGACGCCCGTCTCCGGGTCGATCTCGACCTCGGCCACGTGGCAGCCGTTGGGGTAGGCCGAGGGCGAGGCCTCGTGGACGTGCGTGACGTCGAGGGTACGAGGCACATCGTCGGGCAGCGTCGCGAGGAAGCCCTCCTCGCGCAGCCGCGCGGCGAGCTCCAGCACGCCGATCGACCGGTCCGTGCCGGCGATGGCGAAGCGTCCGTCCTCGAAGACGATGTCGACCGTCCCGGCCTCGAGCGCGTGCGCGGCGAGCGGACGGCCGGCCTCGACGACGCGCGCGACGGCACCCACGATGGCGGCGCCCGAGGCCATGATCGACTTCGAGCCGCCGGTGCCGCCGCCGGCGACGAGACGGTCGCTGTCGCCCTGGTCGAGCCGGATCGACGCGAAGGGGACGCCGAGGCGCTGCGAGAGCACCTGGGCGAAGGCGGTGGCGTGGCCCTGGCCGTAGTCGAGCGTGCCGGTGAGCAGCGTCACCGTGCCGTCCTTCTCGAAGCGCAGGCCGCCCATCTCGGCGCTGACGACGGCGGTGACCTCGCAATATTGCCCGATTCCGAGCCCGCGCAGCAGCCCGCGCGCGGCGCTCTCCTCCCGGCGCGCGGGGAAGCCCACTACGTCGGCGGCGGCGAGCGCCGCGTCGAGGATGGCGGGAAAGTCTCCGCTGTCGTAGCGCGTCCCCGCGGCGGTCTCGAAGGGGAGCGCGTCCGGCACGACGTGGTTCCTGCGGCGCAGCTCCACCGGATCGATCCCCATCTCCGCGGCGGCGGTGTCGACGAGGCGCTCCATCAGGTAGTTGCCGTCCGGGCGCCCGGCGCCGCGGTAGGGGCCGACCGGCGTCGTGTTGGTGTAGGCGCAGGTGATTCGCGCGTGGACGACGGGGGTGCGGTAGACCGAGACGGCGTTCTTGGGGATGTTGATCGTCGAGAACAGCGGCGCGACCGGGTTGAGCCAGGCGCCGAGATCGGCGACGCCCTCGATCCGCAGCGCGAGGAAGCGACCCTCGGCATCCAGCGCCAGCGCCCCGTCGAGCCCGAGCGCACGGCCGTGATGGTCGGAGAGGAAGCTCTCCGAGCGGGTGTCGACCCAGCGCACGGGGCGCCCGAGCGCCTTCGCCGCGTGGAGCAGCGCCACGTATTCCGGGTAGACGGCGGACTTCATGCCGAACGAGCCGCCGACCTGGCCCGTCAGCACGCGGATGCGCTCGGGCGCGACGCCCATGGCCTTGGCCAGCAGCCCGCGCATGGGGAACACGCCCTGGCTGCCGAGCCGAAGGGTGAAGCGGTCGTCCGCGGGATCGTAGGAGGCGATCGCCGCGCGCGGCTCGATCGGGCTCGGCACGACGCGGTTGGAGGCGACCGAAAGCCGTGTGACGTGCGCGGCGCGGGCGAAGGCGGCCTCGCAGGCGGCGGCGTCGCCGAAGGCCCAGTCGATGGCGCGGTTGCCCGGCGCCTCGTCCCAAATCGTCGGCGCGCCCTCGGCGAGCGCCTCGCGCGGGTCGGCGACCGCGGGCAGCGCCTCGATGTCGGGCATCACCGCCTCCGAGCCGTCGCGCGCGGCGGCGGCGGTCTCGGCGACGACGAGGGCGATGGGGTCGCCGACGCAGCGCACCTTGCCGGTGGCGAAGGCGGGGCGTGCGGGCACGACCATCGCCGAGCCGTCGGCGTTCTTCAGCGTCGCGGCGATTCCCGCGGGGAGGGGGCCCGTCCAGGCCAGATCCTCGGCCGTATAGACGCCGACGACGCCGGGGACCTCGCGCGCGCCGGCGACGTCGATCCCGCGCAGCACGCCGTGGGCGACGCTGGAGCGCACGACGACCGCGTGGAGCGCGCCCTCCAGCGCCACGTCGTCCGTGTAGCGCCCTTCGCCGCGAAGCAGCATGGGGTCCTCGGTGCGCGGCACCGGCTGTCCGACGCCGAACTTCGCCGTTCCGTATGGATTGCTCTCGTCCATGCCCGCCCGTCACCTCGTTTTCGCACGCTCGCGCCTCGACGAAGGCTAGGGCGTACGTGCGACTCGGGGAAGACCGTCGGGCGGCATGTCGCGCGCAGCCGCCATGCGCTGGCGGCGGTGCCGCGCGAAACCTTGCCAGCCCGTGCGTCCGCGGGCTATGCCTCCGCCTGCGAAGACGACAGGACGGACCCGAGCAGCTTCATGGCAGAGCAGAGCCCCACCGACATCGCGCAGATGCCCTTCGAAGCGGCGCTCGCGGAGCTCGAGGAGATCGTGCGCAAGCTCGAGCAGGGCTCCGTGCCGCTCGAGGAGTCGATCCGTGTCTACGAACGCGGCGAGGCGCTCAAGACGCATTGCGAGGCGCTGCTGAAGAGCGCCGAGGCGCGCATCGAGAAGATCAGCCTCGGCCCGGACGGGTCGGCGCGCGGCGCGGCGCCCCTCGACGTCGAGCCCTGATCGCCCGGATTTCGCGTCCCGCGCGGAACCGCCGCGGCGCCCGGCTCGTAGGAACCCGCGCGGGCGTTTTGACCGAAGCGCGCCCGCGACCCATATCAGCCTCTCGCCTCGGCGTTTCTTCCCGACAAAGGTTCAGAGCGTTCCATGCCCGCAGACACCCCCCTCCTCGACACGATCCGCGATGCCTCCGACCTTCGGGGCCTGTCCG